>NZ_LZLL01000290.1:0-56480 GCF_001669335.1 Mycobacterium sp. 1245852.3
GGAAGACGGTCAAGGCCGGTGTCCCGCACCTGCTGGAGGGCGGCCGCGGCGGTTCGATCATCCTGACCTCGTCGGTCGCCGGCAAGAAGGCCTACCTGCACACCGGGCACTACACGTCGGCCAAGCACGGCGTGATAGGGCTGATGCGCGCGTTCGCAGTCGAATTGGGACACAAGATGATTCGGGTCAATGCCGTGTTGCCGACCCATGTGAACACGCCGCTGCTGATCAACGAGGGCACTTTCCACGCGTTTCGCCCCGATCTGGACAACCCTGGACCCGACGATCTCGCGCCGATCTGCCAGACCTTCCACACGCTGCCGATCCCGTGGGTCACCGCCCAGGACATCAGCAATGCCGTGCTGTTCCTGGCCTCCGACGAGGCCCGCTACATCACCGGGGTCGCGCTCCCGGTGGACGCCGGCAGCTGCCTGAAGTAAGGAAGCATCGATGACGGTCACCAACGACACCGACGTCTACTACGACCCCTACGACGTCGACATCAATGCCAACCCGTACCCGATCTACGCGCGGCTGCGCGAGGAAGCGCCGATCTACTACAACGAGCGCTACGACTTCTGGGCGCTGTCAAGGCATTCCGACGTCGAACGCGGCCTGGCCAACTGGGAGACCTTCTCCAACAGACGAAGCGACATCCTCGAGCTCGTCCAGTCGAAATTCGACATGCCCGGCGGCGTCATGATGTTCCAGGACCCGCCCGAACACTCGAGGCTGCGCGGCCTGATGTCGCGGGTGTTCACCCCCCGCCGGATGGCCGCGCTCGAGGACCAGATCCGGCAATACTGCGTGCGCTGCCTGGACCCGCTGGTCGGCTCCGGGGGTTTCGACATCATCGCCGAGCTGGCATCCATGATGCCGATGCGCGTGATCGGAATGCTGTTGGGAATCCCGGAGTCCGAACAGATCTCGGTGCGCGACGCCAACGACGCCAACCTGCGCACCAAGCCGGGTGCGCCGTTGAAGGTCGCCGACGCCGACTCCATCGCCGACGGCCGCATCTACGCCGACTACGTCGAATGGCGTTCCAAGAACCCCTCGGACGATTTGATGACGACGCTGCTCAACGTCGAATTCGACGACGAGAACGGCGTGCACCGCAAGCTGACCCGCAAGGAGGTGCTGCACTACACGCAGGTGGTCGCCGGGGCCGGAAACGAGACCACCGGCCGGCTGATCGGCTGGCTGGCCAAAGTGCTCGCCGAGCACCCCGACCAGCGCCGCGAGGTCTACCGGGACCGGTCACTGTTGACCCGCACCGTCGACGAGACGCTGCGATTCGAACCCACCGGTCCGCACGTCGCCCGTTGGATGGCAAGGGATTTCGAGTGTTACGGCACGACGGTGCCGGCCGGCAGCGCGATGCTGCTGCTGTTCGGCGCCGCCAATCGCGATCACCGCCGCTACACCGACCCCGACACCTACGACATCCGCCGCGACAACATCTCGCACATCACCTTCGGTAAGGGCGTGCACTACTGTCTGGGTGCCAACCTGGCCCGCCTCGAGGGCCGCGTCGCGCTGGACGAGATCCTCAACCGGTGGCCCGAATGGGACATCGATTACGACACGGCGCAATTGGCATCGACGTCGACCGTCCGCGGCTGGGAGCGACTGCGGGTCGTGCTGCCCTGAGAACGGCTGGCGCTTAACCGGCCGCGTCAGCTGCCGCGGCGTTTCTTCGGCGTGGGCATCTCGAATCGGTCCAGGAAGCGATTGACCAACGCGATGGCCTCGTCATGGCCGCCGTGGGTACCGAGGCCCTGCTCGAGGATCAGTGTGCGCCCGATGGAGGCGATGACGACCGCCAGGGCCGCTGGCGGGAATTCGTCCGTGTCGAGCTCGTGCTCGCGAACGATGAAGTTCAGCGCGGTGATCTGCTGTTCGCGCCAGCGCTCCGACCATGCCGAGATTTCGGCCCGAATCTCCTTGCGATGGTTGGCAAGTCCCATGAACTCCAGCAGCAGCCGGGTGTCCTTGGGTTCGATGAGCGTCGCCCAGAAGGCGTGCAGCGGCCGGTCGGAGGACAACGCCTGCTGCTGGCGCTCCAGGTAGATCGCGGCCCCGCGGCGAAAGACGGCCAGATACAGCTCGTCCATGGTGGGGAAGTAGTAGTGCACCAGGGCCGGTTTGACGCCGGCCTTCGCCGCTACCCGCCGTGACGTGGCCGCGGCGTAGCCCTCCTCGAGCATGATCTGACTCGTGGCGGCCACCAGCATGTCGCGCGTAGTCGAGTCACGCGGCTTCGGTCGATGGGATGCGGTCACTGTGTGGTCTTATCACAGGTCCGGTCAGGGAACCGGCTCGGCGACCATGTCGAAGAACGCGGCACCGGAGTCCGGGATGCGGTTCTGTTTGAACACGTTGACGGCGTAGGAGACCAGGATCATCGAATACAGCAGGTGCAGCAGCCTGGTCGCCTCGTCCGGTAACGCGTTGATGTCGAGCCCGTTCAGGTATGCGATCGCCTCCTCCGCTCGTGGGGCGATGGCGTCGTAGAAGGTGACGAGGTCGTCGTAGGGCTTGGCCAGTCGCGCCTCGTAGCGCTGCGCGCGGGTCGGCAACGCCCAATCGTCGACGAACGGTTCGAGGTCGGTGAAACCGGCAGGCAGCGTCATGACGACTCTCCGGATCGATAGGCATCCACCGTGTCGCGAATGACGGTGTGGAACTGGCGGATGAGCAGTTCCTGGTCGCTGAGGTGAAAGCTGTTCTGCGCGCGGGTTTTCAGGGCAGAATGGGTCGCCTCGATCGTGTTCACGTCCTGCATCGCGAACTCGATCGTGCTGTCGACCACCAGTTCCTGGGCCAGGCGTTCGGCGGCGTTGGCCGGTGGCAGGAAATACATGTCGATCTCGTAAATGTGCGAGTCGACCGTCTCGGGCCAATAGGTGTAGGTGATGTAGTAGCCGCGGGCCCAGATCTGGATCGAGATGTTCGGGAACACCCAGAACTGGTCGTTGCCCCACGAGGCGATGTCGCCGCGGTTGAGGAAATTCGGTTGCGGCGCTCCGAAGCCCAGGTCGGGAACGTCGTCGGGCCCGAACAGCCCGGCGCGGAACAGCTTGTACACCCAGCGCTGGTCCTGGCGGGCCGGTCCCGCGGTGCCGGGCTCGCGCGGTGGCAGCGGTGGCGGCCCGGGCACCGAGGTGAGCATGTGGGGCCGGAACAGTTCGTAGTGGTAAGAGTCGACGGGCGGCACCATCTTCTCGGCCTTGGAGACGTCGGGATCGATGAAGCGGCCGTGCACATACGGCGGGTGATACGACTCGCAGACCGAATCGACGGCCAGCTTCCAGTTCCCGTTGATGCGGGTGGAAAACCCGTAGTGCTGCGTCATCCTCTCGAAGGGATAGGCCTCGATGCCCAGCAATCCGTCGCCGAGGAAGTCACGCAACGGCACCGGTGCCCCTTCTTGTTCGGAGGCGAGGTTGACGAAGATGAAACCCGCCCAGACCTCGCAGTGCACCGGGGGCATGCGCAGTGTGCTCCTGTCGAGGTCGAAGAACTCGCCCTCGTTAGTGATGTGGTTGACCTTGCCGTCCAGGCCGTAGCGCCACCCGTGGTACTTGCACGCGAATGCCCTACAGGTGCCCGACGTTTCGCGGCCCGGGTGCTCCTGCCAGACCACCTTGTTGCCGCGGTGCGCGCACACGTTGTGGAAGGCGTGCACGGTGTCGTCGCGGTCTCGGGCGATCACGATCGAGGCGAGGCGCCCGGGCAGATCGCGAGTGAAGTAGGAGCCCTTACGGGGCAGCCGTTCGATGCGTCCAACGCACAACCAGTTTCGCTCGAAGACGGCCTTGCGTTCGGCGGTGAAGAACTCCTCGGAGATCGAGTCCTCGTAGCTGACCGGCGCAGTCCCCAGCTCGGGATAGTCGGTGGTGAACTTGCCCCGCCCGGTCGACAGGCGCTGCTGGATGCCGGTCATGACGGGGCTCCGCCATTGCTCGGTGTCGACCATGGCTCCGCGTCCCAGGCCCGGTCCAGCGGCGCCATCTCGCCGCCGAACGGGAAGAAGGCGCGCTGCGCGTAGGTCTCCCGGGCCAACCCGTGGCCGAGCTCGTCGATGAAGGCACGCTTGAGCGGATTGGTGAACAGCTGCCGCGAGTAACGCAGCGTCAGTGGTGGGCGCTTGACCAGTTCGCGGGCGAGTTCCCAAGCCCTGTCCAGTAATTGGTCCTTGGGCAGCACCTCGTTGACCACCCCCCACTCCTTGGCCTCCTGGGCGCCGAGCTTCATGCCGGTCAGCAGGAAATAGCGGGCCCGGGTGTGGCCGGCCAGAAAGCTCCAGATGACATGCTGGCCGTCGCCGGGCACCTGGCCGCGCGGAAAGTGCGAGGCGTCCTGAAAGTAGGCGTCTTCGGCGGCCAGCACGATGTCGCCGAGCAGCGGCACCTCGGAGTGCATGTTGCACGGCCCGTTCACCGCGCTGATCATCGGCACGTCGACATCGAGCACATTGGTGATCAAATGACGCGCGTACCAGGCTTTTTCGTCGAGCTTCAGCAGGCCGCGGGTGCCCGGCATCAAAAGATAGTCGGGTTTGTCGACCGGGTCGCCGTTGGGCATGCGTCCCCAGTTGGCGTTGTAGTTCTCGCCGGTTCCGGTGTGGATGAGCACCTTGATCTCGCGGTCGCCCGCGATATCGGCGAACACATCCGACATCTCGTCGTGTGCCCGCCAGTCCCACACCAGGCTGCCGCCGTTGGTGTGGCACTGCATCAACAGGATGCCGTCCTCGGAGAGCTCGAGCCGATAATTCGCGTAGCGATCGTGGTATTCGCTGTATCTGGTGCGCTTCGCCATTGGGCCGTCTCATTCCCGACAAATTGTCAGCCAGCTCGTTTGAGCGATCGCCCAAACTCCGATAGCTGCCATGCTTGCACCTGAAGTCGCGGGGGTCAAGGTTCACCGTCCGTGCAGGCGGGCCACCACCGGTGCGAAGGATTCGATCTGTGACTGCTGCACGGTGACGTAGTTGACGCCCAGGCTTTCCCGGCGCGAATGCAGCTTCTCCACAACGTATTCCGCCGAGCCGATCAGGACATTCGGATGGTCCCGTAACAACTCGGCGGTGATGCCCGTCGACGCCGCCAGCCCGGCCAGTACCGCCTCGGGGTCGTCGGTGATCTCGGTGAAGTACGGCGAGCTTTCGACGTCGAGGCGGCCGTAGCGCTCCCCGGCGGCGGCCCGCACGAACCCGATTCGGCGCTCGGCCACCGCCTGTGGGTCCAGCCCGTCGGCGTCGCGCGCCACAAAGGGCACGCTGGAGATGCTGACGATGTCGGCTTCGCGCCCGGCCAGCGTGAGGACGCGCTGTCCGCCGCCGCCGATCATGACCGGCGGATGCGGTTGTTGCACCGGTCGCGGCCGGCCCGCATAGCCGCGTACCCCGACGAACTCGCCCGAGCAGTCGAGTTCCTCGCCCCGCCAATGGGCCTTGATCAGCGAGACCACCTCGGCCAGCTTGGCGATCCGCCGGCCCGGCCGGTCGAATTCGAGGCCCATCGCGGCGTACTCGACGCCGCTCCAGCCGGCGCCGATACCGAATTCGAGCCGGCCCTCGGAGAGCAGGTCGAGCGTCGCCGCCTCCTTGGCCAGCACCGCGGGCACGTGGTAATCGATGCAGAAGACGCGGCAACCGATGCGCAAGGTGTCGGTCCAGGCCGCCGCCGCAGCCATCGCCGCGACCGGTGCCAGGTCCTGGCGCGGGGTGCGCGCCTGGCGCTGCGCGGGCCCCGGCCCCAGGTAGTGGTCGGCGAGGAAAAGCGTTGTGTAGCCGAGGTCTTCGACGCGGCGAACGGTGTCGCGCCACGCGCGCGCGTCGGCGGCATTGGTCGCCTGCACTCCGAACCGAAACGGGGGTCTGCCCATCAACGGACCCTAAGCGGGGCGGCGGAACCGAATCAAGGCGAATCCGAGATGTCGCGTCTTGACCGTCGCGGCGGCCGGGTGATAGGCATGTGGAGCCCATGTTTGGGCGGTCGCTCAGGAAAGCCGAGGTGATGCGCGCGTGAAGACGGCGGTCGTTACCGGCGGCGCCTCGGGGATCGGCCGTGCCGTCGCCGAGCGGTTGCGCAGCGACGGGTTTCAGGTGGCCGTGCTCGATCTGGCTGTCACCGATGACGGGTTCGGTTATGGCGCCGATGTCACGGACCGCGCTCAGGTCGATGCCGCGATAGCGGCCATCCGCAAGGCGTTTGGCCCGATTCTGGTGTTGGTCAATGCGGCAGGCGTGGAAGGGTTCGCGAAGTTCTCGGACATGTCCTTCGAGCAATGGTCGAAGGTGATCGACGTCAACCTGCACGGCGTTTTCCACACCGTCCAGGCCGTGCTGCCCGACATGGTCGAGGCGAAATGGGGGCGCATCGTCAACATCTCGTCGTCCAGCACGCACTCCGGGCAGCCGTTCATGGCTCACTACGTCGCCGCGAAGTCCGCGGTGAACGGGCTGACCAAATCGCTGGCCCTCGAATACGGACCAGTGGGCATCACCGTCAATGCGGTGCCGCCGGGCTTCGTCGATACCCCGATGCTGCGCAGCGCCGAGCGGCGCCACCTGCTCGGTGGGACCGTGGAGGACCACATCCAACGCACCCCGGTGCGTCGCGTGGGCAAGCCGGAGGACATCGCCGCGGCCTGCGCCTTCTTTGTCTCCGAGGAGGCCGGCTACATCACCGGCCAGATACTGGGCGTCAACGGCGGGCGCAACACCTGAACACCAAACACTTGGATTCCCAACGGGATTGATGCGCGAGCGGGATGCTCCGCTGGTCGGCGGCGCCGGGCTGACCATCCCATGATTGGGAAGTTCGCGATCGGGGAATGGGTGGGGCATCCATCCACAGACAAGGAATCCCGGTGGCCACCAGCTTCAAGGACGTCATTCAATCCAAATACCTGCTGTTGACGACATTCACCAAGGACGGGCGTCCGAAACCGACGCCGATCTGGGGCGTGCCCGACGGTGACGACAAATTGTTGGTGATCACCGACGACGGCTCGTGGAAAACCAAGCGAATCAACAACACTCCCAGGGTGACAATCGCCAAGAGCGCGGCGCTGGGCAAACCCAAGAGCGACGAGGTCGAAGCCGTCGCCCGGGTGTTACCGAAATCCGAGACGCGGCGGGTCTACAACGCCGTCCTCAAGCGGTATTGGTATCACGCGTGGTGGTTCTATGCGCACACGATCGTCCGCGGCGGCATCGACAAGGTGCACGTCGGCCTGGAGATCAAGCCCGCGGCCTGACAGCCCGCGCGGCTAGGAGCCCTCGGAGCGAATGGCCTCAAAAGTATCTCCGACCGTCTCCTGCGGATCCCGGTAGGTGATGCCGAGTTCTCGTTCGCTCGGGGAATCGTCGGAGGCCGGCATTTGCGTGTAGTACTGCATTCCGGCCCATGTGAACGGCGTTTCGAAGGGCAGGAAGCGGTTCGCTCGATCCAGCACCGCGCCCGCCACGCGCAGCGCCGTGTCCGGGATGGGGACGGCGACCATCGGCGTCCCCGCGACCTCGCCGAGCAGGTTGGCCAGGTCCGCCGCGGGCACCCGATGACCGCCGGCGGTGTAGCGGCGGGGTCCGTGCCCGGGTTCGAGTAGGGCCGCGTGCAGCGCGGCCAGGTCCCGTACGTCGACGATCAGCCACGCCGCGCTGCGGCCCGGGATCGCGTGCATCTGCAGCGCGGATCGCACACCCTCGCCGGCCTCGCCGAACTGGTCGCCGACCGGCGGGCCGAGCACCATGCCCGGATAGGTGATGTTGACCGGCGCGCCGGCATCCTGCAGGCCCCGGGCGTAGATCTCGACCTGTGCCTTGGAGGTTCCGTATCCATCCGCGCCGCCCACCACCGGCAGGTCCGCCGTCAACGTCTCCAGGTCGGGATGGAACAGCGCGGTGAAGCTGGATACGTGGACGATGGGGTCCAGGCCCAGCTCGACCGACTGCCCCAGGACGTTCTGCGCGCCTTGCATATTGGTGGCGAGCATCTCGGCGGTCTGACGGGGGTCGGTGGCCACCAGTGCGGCGCTGTGCACGACGGCGTCGCAGCCCTGCAACGCCTCCCGCACGGCGACCCGGTCGGTGATGTCGGCGACGGCGAAGTCCGAGACGTCCACGCCCAGCTTGGCGACGGTGGTCTGCAACTTGTCGGGGTTTCGCACCAGGAACCTGACGGAGTGCCCGGCATCGGAGATGGCCTTGGCGGTCCAGCCGCCGACGAATCCGGTACCGCCCGTGATCAGAACCCGCATGGCCTCATTCTGCAAGACCGCCGAATCTACAGGTGGCTCGAGGCGAAGTTGGCCGCTTGGTTCGTCATGCCGTTGATCGGATATGACGTGTGCGCGGCGAAATCACTGCCGTCGCCCTTGCCGCAGACCGGGTCACCCTGCGCGCACAACTCCAGGGTCTTGGGCTGATACAACGGGCCGATGGTCAGCGGCGGTGCGTTGTACTTCTGCAGGAACTGACCCGACGGCGTTCCGAACAGCGTCACGGCGGCGACGTGCTTGGCGACGTCGGGCGGCATCGGCGGGGGTACCGCGGACGCGGGCACCCCCGGGGGCACGGCGGCCGAGGTGGTGTATCCCGCGACGGCAGCGCCCTGCGAGTAGCCGCCGAGCACCTCTTTGGTGTTGGGACAGTTCGCGGCCATCGACTCGATGTGCGAACTGGCGTCGCGGATACCGTCGATGACGGTCAACGGAAAGTCCGGGCTCGAAAAGTCAGTGCTGGCAGGGTAATTCACCGGATACACGGTCAGTGACCTGCCGCCGACCTGTGAGCGCAACGCGTCGACGAAGGGCTGGCCGATCCCGCCGACGCCGGGCGCCTCGCCCGATCCCCGGGCGAAAACGACCTCGACGTCCGGGCACGGCTCGGCCGCCGCGGTCGGCGCCGGCGCGCCGGCCATCAGCGCACCGCACACCGCCGCCGCGGAAAGCAGACTAATCGACAGTCGGCGCGCCAACATGGCGGCCGACCCATCGCGGCAGTTCATTACTTCTTGAAGGCGTCCTTCACCTTTTCACCGGCGTCCTTCAGGCTGGACTTCGCCTGGTCCGCCCTGCCCTCGTTTTTGGTGTCGTGATCGCCGGTCGCCTTGCCGACTGCCTCCTTGGCCCGGCCGCCGAGGTCCTCGATCTTGTTCTTCAGCTTGTCTTCGTTGCTCATGCCGCTGTGGCTACCCAGCAATGGCGGCTGCCAAAACCCGCGCTGCTGTCATCATGGATTCGTGAGCACCGCAATCGTGGTGGCGGTAGTGGCGGGGTTGATGCTGCTCGGCATCGGCATGGTGATCAATCAGCTGCTGCGCCTGAGGCGCTATTTGGGGGACTCGCCCACCGTGCAACCCCCCGGTACGGATGCTGACCCGCCTCCGGACCCACCGACCCCCTGACGGGGTGCCGCGAGTTCAGCTCGCAATCGCGGCGATCGCGGCCGCGCTCTCCAAGTCGCCGAAGGCGACCGCGTATCGCTGAGCCAGGGCCGCGGCGACTTCGACGCGTTGCCAGAGTCCCCCGCCGGCGCTGGCCGTGCACAGCCACAAAGCCAACCCGTGTGCGACCGACGCGCGATAGCGCAACCAAACCTCTGCCGGGGACGGAATCTCGTTGGCGGACAGCGCGAGCGCATCGCGGTATTCGTCGAGGAGGCTGCGTTCGTGCCTGCGGCGATCATCAACCGTCAGAGCGCCCTGCAGGAAGTAGCCGAGGTCAAGTGACCAGTTTCCCCGGCGCGTCATCTGCCAGTCCAGGAACCCTACTTCGCCGTGTGGCGTGACGTAGGTGTTGCCGATGTGTGGATCGCCGTGCAGCAACGTCTGGGGCGATGAGGTCAGGGTCCGGATGTACGGCTTCCACACTGACTCGACGAGATGGTCGATGGTCAGATTCAGCACCTCGGCGGGAGTGTCGTGATCGAGGAGTTCCAGGGCCGACGGCAGCGGGGCGTATTGCAGGCCGTCGAAGGGCAGGAACGGTTCGAGCCAGACGAGACCCGGATGTCGCAGTACGCGCTCGCCCCAGTATCGGCCGTGCAGTCGGCCCAGGGCGCGCACTCCGGAGGCGGCCTCCTCGACGGTCAGCGGGCGGAGCGAGTCACGCGGATCCGCCGCGCGTGCGTTCAGATCCTCCATGACCATGATGAAGTCGTAGGCGTCTTCATCGATCACAGCGGTGTACACCGCCGGGTGTTCGAGCGGCAGGGGAACACCGGACATGAATAACCGCGGCTCGTGGAACATCCCGCTGGTCATCCGGATCAGCTCTTTGTGAGCCGGATCGGCGGCCTTGACGAATACGGTGGCCGGACCGTCGCCGGCCGAGTAGCTCAGCGCTAGTCGGGCGCGCCGGTTGGTGCCGTCGTCGCGGAGCTCGACGGCCACCTCGTCGACGACGGCATCGGGGTGACTCTCCGCGAGGGCCGCCGACATCCAGGCCGGGGTGATGTCGTCCCAGCTCTGCGGCACCGACAGCGGCAGCGTGCGCACCAGGATCCTCTCGTCGTGGCGGCCGTGGTGTGCCAGTAACGACACGGACCGTGTCGTTACTGGCTAGGAGGGGAAGTTACCGCATGTGGCGCACCCTTTGGAAGGGCTCGGGCTGATCTAAGCTCGCCCTCATGCCTCAGATGAGGGGCGGCAGACCGCGCGACATGCAGCTTGACGATGCGATCCTGGTGGCCACCCGGGATCTGTTGGCGGTGGGCAGTTACGCCGAGTTGTCGATGGAGAAGGTGGCCGCCCACGCCAAAGTGGGCAAGAAGACGTTGTACCGCCGCTGGCCGTCGAAAGCCCCACTCGTCGCAGATGCCGTCTTGGACGCCTACGGTCGAGGCGGCTCGTTCGAGGTCCCCGACACCGGCGACCTACGAGCCGATCTGCGCTCCTGGCTCGTCGAGCACGCGGAATTCATCGCCGACCCGGCGAGCGCAGCGCTCATACGGGCGCTGATTGCCGCCGCGGCCGCAAGCGCGGCGGATAACGAGGCGCTCTACCAACAGCTCAGCATCCCCCAGCACGCCGGGCTGTTGGCCCGCCTGCGCCGCGCCGCCGGCGACGGCCACTTGCAGGCCGACGCGGATCTCGATTCGGTCGCGAACGCGCTGATCGGCACCCTGCTGCTGCGCGTGCTGACCGGCATACCGGCCGGCGGCCCGCCCGCGACCGAGTTCGACGGACTCCTCGACGCACTTCTCGACGGCGCCGCGCGCTGATCCGCGAAGGCGGCTATCCCAAGCCAGGTCGGCGACGGACGGCGCTTGGGAACTAGATCTTTGCGTTGCCGCGCGGCAGTGTCAGCGGAAGATCGGCGTAGGTGGCGATGCCTGGCGCCGCGGCGACGACGGCGGCGATCCCGTTGATGGCCGGCACGGCCGTCATGATGTGGCCGAGGTCCATGAATTCCTCGAGCGTCGTGGCCTCGAAGTACGGCGGCGGCAGGAAGCCGACCTTGGTGGTGACCGTGGGCTGGCCGTCGATCTGGATGACCCAGCCATCCTGCTCGATCTTCCAGTCGGGTTCCAGGGTCTGGCCCTTTTTCCACCGGACGTTGAGGTCGATCAGCGTCTTGTCGTTGACGACGCCCTGCCAGCTGATGTAGGCGCCCGCGACGTGTCCGGCCGGGATGGTCCAGGACGCCATCACGAGATCCTCGGTGGTCTGGGCGAACTCGGCGACGCAGCGCACCTCGTCGAGCTCGACGCCCAGCGCGTCACCCACCAACCGGACGGCCTCGCCGAAAATGGCGGTGCCCTTCGCCGCCATCGCCGGTAGGTCGGGATGGTCGATCGGCTGGCCGAAGCCGACGGGCTTCTCGGTCTCCGGCGAGTCATAGAAGGTGGTGTCGGCGGCCTCGTTGACGGTGACCTTGTCGATCCGGTTGCAGACCATGGCCGACACGATGGCCAACAGTTCGGCGAAGCCGGGGCTGACTCCGGACCCGAAGATGGTGGAGCCGCCCTTCTCGCAGGCCTCCAAGATGCGGTCGCGACCCTCGCCGAGATTGTGGCCGGTGATGAACGACGCCGTGGTCACCACGTTGACGCCCGCGGACAGAATGCGGACCAGTTCGTCCACGTTGATCCACATCGGGTTGTAGACCACGCAGTCCGGCTTCAGCGCCAGCAGCTCATCGATGTCGTTGGTGGCCGCGATCCCGAGCGGCTCGATCCCGACGAGTTCGCCGGCGTCACGGCCCGCCTTCTCCGCCGACCAGGCGTAGCAGCCCACCAGTTCGAGGGTTGGGTTGGTCACGATCGATTTCAGCGAGCTCTTGCCGACGTTTCCGGTGTTCCACTGAACCACTCGATAGGTGTTTGGCACTCGCTCAGCATAGGGAATGACCGGGGTTCTTAGTAGGCCTAATAGGCAGATTCCGAGGCCAATATTTCGGCGAGGAAGGCGTCGCGCGGCGGCCGATCCAGCCGCGACCGAGCCCAGCGCCGCACCCGCTCCCGGATCTGCGGGGATTCCGTGGTTTCTGCGCCCACCAGAACCGAGGTCGCCGACCAGTCGTGGTCCCAGGCCGCCGACTCCGTCAGGGGGCGCCCCTGGCGGTCGGCGAGCTGGACGGTTGCGCGGCCGGTGGCGTCCAGGGTGCCGCGGCCCTCGATGGCTGCGGAACGCAGCCGCACCGCGATGCCGGTGGCCGGGTCCGGCCCGATGACGGCGGCCTGCACCACGGCGACGACCGTCGAGTCGCGGGCCTCGATGCTCCAGTCGACGGTGTTTTCGCCGGCATCGAAGACCGCGGGCGCAACCCCGCTCCAGGCGATGGTGGCGACACCACGGGCTATCGCGCCCGCGCCGCGCGGACCCGCGCCCGCGCCGGCGGCCAGCGCGTAGTCATCGCGGCGATCGGTGGGCAATGCCAGAACGAAACTCGAATCATCAAGCGCCGCAGTGAGTTCAGACCATTCGTCGCCACCGACGCCGACCTCTTCGGCGAGGCCGGCGCCGGCCCGGACCAGGTCCACGACGCGTGAATCATCGCTGCGCACCTGGCTCATCAGCGCGGCGGCGTGCGGCGCAAGCAGCTGTGCCACATCCGAATCCAGCGTGTCGTCGGCGAAGAAGCCCTGCGCGCCGGCGGTCAGCAGCGCAACCTCGACGTCAAGCAGCGCGCGGTCCAGGCCGGCGAGTCCGTCCTGCCTGCTGGCGGGCCACCACCGGCGCAGCCAATGGCCGGTGGCGAGCCTGCGCAGCGGGGCGACCGAGCCCGGCGCCGGGTCGACGCCCGCGAGCTCGATCGTGCGCGGTGGACCGGTCGCGCCGTCCACGGCCGACACCAGCGCGACGTGTCCGGCTTCACCGAGGACGCGCCACAACCAGTCCGCGCGCGACACGTCGGTGAACGTGAGGTGCGGCGCCGCGTCGTCGGGGTCGTCCAGCGTCCACGACAGCACCGCACCGCTGACCTCCAGCAGGGCGATCAGAGGTGTTGCGGCAGCGGGGTTTACCGGCCCTGTGCTCCAAAGCCCGGAATCGGCAACCAGTCTCATCCGGCCACCTGCAATTCCAGCATCGCTTTGATTCGCTGCCGGTGATCCAGACTCACCGACCGGGCCACTCCGTCCAGCAGCGCGCGCACGTCGTCGACGTCGTCACAGCGTTCCTGCCAGACGTCACGTCCGTGCAGCCGCGCCCACAGCCGGCTCAGGTAGGGCTGCGCGAAGGCCGCGAGATCGTCGACCACTTGCCGTTGCCGTGGATGAATCGGGCCGTTCTCGGCCAGATACCGCCGGGCGTGCAACACGTACGCTTCCTTGCGCAGCCGCGCCTGTATCTGCGTGGCCAGGTCGTAGCGGCACGATGCGGACGGGTCCAGCGGAGCCAGCTCGACCGCGACCTCGATGCCGGCCACCAGCGTGGCTTGGTTGTCCTCGGCCAGCAGCCCCCACGGCGCGCAGGCCCGGTCGACCTCTTCCTCGCACAACATGGGGATTTCGGGTAGCGCGTCACGATCCAGGGCGCGTCGCAGGGTCGCCCGCACCCGGTCCACCACACTGCGATCCAGCGGGCGATCACCGTCGGCACCCGGTGAAATCGCCGGAGGGCGTTGCGGGGCAACCGAACTCAGTCCCAGCTCGACGATCGACCAGGGCAATTGGCCGGTATCGGTGCGGGCCAGCGCGCCCAGGTTATACGGGGTGGGGTCGGTGATCATCGCCGACCAGGCGCGCTGACGGGCCGCCGCGGCGCCATGGCCGGCGACGGCACCCAACACCGTGCCGAGCTCGGCCCGCAACGGCTCGATGACGGCTTCTCCCGCCCGGACGTCGCGCCAACTGCGTTCCAACTGTTCGGCCAGCGTGGCAACGACATCGGCATCGGCCACGTATCGATGCAGGACCTCGATCGCGGTGCGATCGCGATCGCGGTGGATCTCGCCGAGCACTGCCGCCGCGGTCTCGTAATCCTGCGGCGTCGGTGGGCCTTTCGTCACGGCGAGTTCGAAGCAGACCGGGAAATACAGTTCCTGGGCGTTCCCGGTGCGAATCCGCTGCCTGCGGCGCTCGAGCTTGAGCGCCTCGAACCAGGCTGCGGCCGAACGCAATTCGGAGCCGCAGCCGATGATGAGATCGTGCATGGCCGCCGCCGTCTCGGGCGTGACGACCGGGGCCGAATAGCCGGGATTGGATCGCAGCCGCAGCACCAACGGGTCGAGGATGCGTTTGACGGTCCGGCTCAACGGGCCGCCGTCGTCACCGCTGAGCACCTCCACGCCGGGGCCGATGGCCCGCCACGCCGCCTCGATCACCGAGCGCCGCGGATGGCCCGCCGCCTCGCCCACCGCGGCGGTCGCTACCTGCGGGTCGGCGCTCATCTGCACAGAATAGGGCCATCGCAAACTTTGCGGCAGCCATAAAGTTGGGTTCGGTAGCCGGTGCGCGGCGGGACGCTGATCGCATGAACACACTGTTGCCGCTGGCCGACTGGCTCCGGTCGCGCCGCCGTCGCGACGCCGGAAACCGCACCGTGGGGGTCGGCACCGTGCGCAAGGTCAAGCGCCAGGTCTTCATCGAGGTGGTGGCCGTTTCGGGCGAGACGTTCATCGGCAAGCTGGCGCGATGCGACGGTGGCCCGGACCTGTCCGTGCTGCGGCCGGGCCTGGTCGTGCTGGTGGCCTTCGATCCGACGGCCCGCGAGGAGCTTTCGCTGCCCGACGACGTGCTGGCCGTACACGCGGCCTGGGTGGCCTCGTTGTGAGCGCTACCGCGCGCCGTCCACGGCGAACGTGACCAAGGCCGCCCAATACAGCGGGCTGGCCTCGACATCACCGTCGCGCCAGCGCCGCATCCGCTCCCGCTGCCACCGATTCACCGCGCATCCCGCCTCCTCGGCGGTGTCGTGGGCGGTGTCCACGGCAGCCACCAGATCGGCCATCGGATCGCCCGGCTGGTCGCCGACAGTGTCGGTCGACCCGGTGAATTGCCGGTAGGCGGCGGTCGTCGGCAGCGACCACAACGTCGCGGTCACCAGCTGCGCGCCGTTCAGGATCATCGCCGCCACCAGCCCGGTGGCCTCGTCGAACTGATAGTCACCGCCCGATCCGCAGGCCAGCAGCGCTACCCGGGGCGGCATCGGCAACCGCAGGGTCATCAGGTCCGAGGCGGTCAGTGGGCGATGGTCGCCGATCGCGTCGGCATCGCCGGGGATGTCCGCCGTATCGGCCAAATGCAGGGCCGCCCGGTCCGCCCGGGTCGGGTGATCGTGCTGGTCGTCCGCCGAACTCGCATGCCCGACGTAGAGCAGTCGGCACGGGTGCTGACCGAGCAGGCCGGCGAGCCACCCGCGGTCGGCGTCCTGGCGGCGGAACAGGTCGACGCTGGTGTCGGCGTGTGGCAGCACGGGCCGGCGCCGCATGACGGCGGCGAAGTGCTGCGCCACCGGCGTGTCCGGCGCGGGCCGACCCAACACCGATCCGAGGGCGGAATCGGGCCGTTGACCAGGCACCCGAGGATCCAGAATCAGCAGCGGTGGCCCATCACGCCGGGCCTCCCAGTCGCCCGGCGTGCGCGGCGAGTGCACGATGTTGGGCGGCACCGCCATCAGCACGTCGACCAGTTCCATCAACCGATGGCCGTCGGTCAATTCCGCGATTTCGGCTAGCCGCCAGGGGATTTGGGCCGCGGTGCGGCCGCTGGAGGTGATCGCATCCTGGCGCGCACGCACCAGTTCTTCCTTGCTCGGACCCGATTTCGGGATCGCCAGCAGCCCCCACGGCACCCGGGCCAGCCGTGCGCTGGGCGAGACGAACAGCACCGCCCGCGGCGAGGCCGCGCATTCGGCCAGCAGCTGCCACCCCGCCGTGCCGATGAGCAACACCCCGAGGATGTAGGCGACTGTGAGTTCGGTGTCCGGCGTGGCGAACGGTCCCGTGGTCAGCGCGCGCCCGATGGCGTCGCGGCGGCTTTCGGCGCCGTGCGGCTCGGGCAGGGCAGCGGTGAGTTCCTGCAGCGCGGCCAGCAGCAGCGGTTCTTCCAGCACCCAGGTGACGGTTCTGGACGGCTGGCCGACGATCCGCAGACTGGCGTAGGTGGCGATGCCGAGGTCGGCGTAGCGCAGCACCAGGGTCAGCCGGTCGGGCTCACTCATGGGAACGTCGACCAGGCGGGCTCGGCCGCGGTGACCTCGCGCCCGTAGCGCTGCAAAGCCAGCGCCCGATAGTGACTCAGGATCGGCGCCGCCCCCGGTTGCATTTGCAACGGCGGCAACGGGCCCAGCCTGGTCAGCGACGCGCCACCCGCAATCGGCGGGCCCGCGGCGGCCAGCGCGGCGGGCTCCGTTTCCGCCTCGACGGGAACCGATGCGACAGCCGTCGAAGCCCATTCGCCGATCCGCGGTCGCTGCAGCCCCTCGAAAGCGCCTCGCGCGCTGTGATATTCGACCAGCTCGCTGATCAGCGCGGTGTTCTCCCACTCCCAGGCGACCGCGAAGGCACCGGCCAGGATGGGCGCCGAGATGCCGGTGGCCCAGCGTGCCCGCGCATCGGCGTCGGCGATCGAATAACGCACCGAGTCGACCGCCAGGGCGGCCGGCACCTTGAGCTCGGCTGCCTGTTCGAGCTTGGACATTCCGCGCCAGTACTCCGGCGTGCCGACCTCGCCGCGCAGGATGCCGAGCCCCTCGGCCTGGCGCGCCTCGGTTTCCTGCAGCGTCTCGTCGGGGTCGCCCGAGCTGTCAAAACCCAGGTCCGCCAAAGCGTCGGCGCGCCAGACCGTTCCGAGCTGATTGTCCAGCTGGGCGTACTGCAGCCAGCTGCTGCGTGGCGAGGAGTCCAGCAATTCGCGGGCCTGCGCGATGAGCTCGACGGCGTCGGAAAAGCGGCTCCAGAAGATGGCGATCCAGCTGCGCTGCAACAGGATCCGATGCAGGGGCAGCGGCTTTCCCAGTTCGCGCCAGTGCCGTTCGGCATGTCCCCAGCATTCGTCGGCGGCTTCCAGGGCACCGGATCCCAGCCGGGTGAGTCCCAGGTACAGCCAGCACCGGGCGACGTCGTTGGCCCGGTCGTGGCGGGCGATGACGGGGTAGGCCTGACCGACAAGTTCCTCGGTGCCGGCATGGTCGTTGGCCGCCCAGCGCGCCGCCGCGCGCTCCAATTGCGCTCCGGCTGTGGCCAGTTCCCAACCCATAGCCGCCGCCCGCGCTTCGGCGCGGCGCAGCCACGGCTCGGCCTCCTTCAACCGCCCCGTCTCCACGCAGAACCTGCCGTACCCGGTGGCGCCGGTGATCCACAGGTGGTCGGCGCGCTCACCGCCATCGCCGGCTTGACGGATGTTGTCAAGAACCTGTTCCCACAACGGAACTGACCGCACATGCAGGTCGTCGTCGCACAACGCGGTGGCGCACAGGATCCGCGCGTGGGTGCACAGGTACCGGTGTTCGCCGGCGAGGTCGGGGTGGTCTTCTCCGGAGTCGTTGGCGCACAACGACTCCAGCCCGGCCGCCGCGGCCTCGTGATTGCCCAGCGCGGCGGCCAACCCGGTGCGCAGGAACTGCGCCCGTCGCGAGTACCGGCGGGTCATCCGCGCGATCTCGCCGTCGGACAGTCGCACCCGCTCGGCCGCATCCGGCATCGTGCCCGCGGCGATAGCGGCGTAGATCGCCAGGCAGTCTTCGATGCGCCGGACGGATTCGCGGACCCCGTCGTACGCCCCGCGCGCCAGGTAGATCTCGCCAAGCTGCCCAAGGGCTTCCAGCATGAGGTCATCCCGGTCGTCGCGTTCGATCCGCGGAATTAGCGACAGCAGCAGTTCGCGGGCACCGGACTCATCGACGGCGAACGCCAAACGACGCGCCTCGTCCAATTCGTCCGGGATCGACACGGCTGCATCATAAGTCCGCGAGTGCTGCCTGGTTGGCCAAACCGCGAGCGGCGGACGCGTGAGTGAGGCACGTCCGCCGCTCGAGGGCCGCAACCGATCAGCCGCAGGACACCTTGATGTTGAAGTCCTTGGTGATCATTCCCGCCATCGGGTTCTTCATGTCGGCGCCCTGCGCCTGACCGGTGATGGTGTAGGTCTTGCCGTCCACCGCGACGTTGGCCGAACCCACCTTCGCGCCCATGTTGTCGCTGACCGCCAGGGCGTTGCCGTCGACAACCAGGGCCAGCGACTGCACCTTCGGGTTGGCCTCGTCGGTGAGCACCACGGCCAGCGCCTGCTGGGCGCCGCCAGTGGAGCCGCTGCCGATGTTGATCTTGCCGCCGGTCCGCACGCAGGTCACCGACGCGGGGTTCACGCCCGCGAGGTCGGTACCGCCCACCTTGACCTGCGCGCTGGTGCCCGTGGAGGCGCTGGGCGCCGTGCTCGACGCCGGTGCGGCCGAGTGGCCGCCGCTCGAGCACCCCACCAGGGCCACTGAAGCCGCGGCGCAGCCCAGGGTCCCAATCGCAGCTGCGAGAAGACGTTTCACTTGTGGTTCCTTCCTTCGTGCGCCGCCCCGATGGCGTCGTCCTGGCGTCAGTACAGACCGCGACAGCCGCTACCGATCCCAAATTTCGGCCGGCCCGGCGGTAGGCTGCGTCGGTGTCGGAGCCGGCGAAGGGAGTACCGCGATGCTCAGCGTGAAATGGCTGGAAAAGCCTGAGGCCCATGACTTTCCGGCCGCAGCGGATTACCTCAGCATGCTTGCGGGCGCACAAACCGTGAAAAAGGCGATCAAAAAGCTCAAGTCCGGGACGGTGACACACCGCAAGGCCAAGGACATTCTGCGGGCGGCGCGGCTGGGCCTGCTGCCGGTGGACAATCCGCACGTCGCCGCGGACCTGACCAAGATCGAGAAGGGCCTGCCGCTGTCACCCATCCTGCTGGTGCGCGGTGACTTCCGCACCGGGGTTCCGGTGCAGATCGCCGACGGCTACCACCGCGTCTGCGCGAGTTATCACACCGACGAGAACACGGACATTCCCGTGGTCCTCGCGGCCATCGGCGGCTGAACGAAGGGATGATCGTGATCGACATCGACACCGTGGGATCCGTGCAGGTGCTGACCCTGTCGTCGGGTCCGGTCAACGCCCAGGATGTCGAGCTGCTCGAAGAGCTGGCTTCGGCGGTGAACGAGCTGGCGCGTTCGGACGCCGGTGCGCTGGTCGTCACCGGTGCCGGCCGCGCCTTCAGCGCCGGCGTCGACCTCAACCGAGTGGTGCAGGGCGGCGCCGGCTACACCGATCGGCTGGTCCCCGCGCTGTCCGCGGCCTTCGAGGCGATGTTCGGCTATCCGGGACCCACCGTCGCCGCGATCAACGGCGCCGCCATCGCGGGCGGCTGCGTCCTGGCGTGCGCCTGCGACCGCCGCCTGATCAGCCCGCAGGCGCAGATCGGCGCGGCCGAGGTGCGCGTCGGGGTCCCGTTCCCCGTCGCCGCGCTGGAGGTCATGCGTTACGCGTGCGGGGTGCACGCCGACGAGGTGCTGCTGGGCGGCCGCAACTATCGGGGCGCGGAGGCGGTGGCCCGCGGACTGGCCCACCGCGTCGTCGACGACGAGCTCCTCGAGGCGGCGCTGGCGGAGGCGTCGGACCTGGGCAGCATCCCGCCCGACGCCTACCGGCAGACCAAGACCCAGCTGCATGCCCCGACGACGGCGCGGATCCAGGAGGCCCGCGGTGTGGATGACGAGGTTCGCCGGATGTGGGGCACGGACGAGACGCTGGAACGGATCGCCGCCTATGTGGAGCGGCTGCGGCGCCGCTGACTAGTTCTCGTCGACGGTTTCGTCCAGGGCGACACCGGTCGGCGTGCGCCTGCGCCGCATTCGGTGCGACCCCTTGCCGGTCGGGCGCCGGTTCCGCAACTTGGCCCGCGACTCGTCGGGCTCGTCGCCCTCGGCCGCTTCGGCGTCCTCGATCGGTGTTGCCTCGGTTGCCGGCTCCGGCTTGGGCTCGGTGGCCACGGCGGGCTCCGCGGCCGGCTCAGCCTGCTCGGCGTCCGCGGTCTCTTCGACTTCCCCGGCGGCGGTCTCCTCCTCGTCCGCCTCGGCCTCGTCGGCGGCCGTCTCGGTGTCGGCCTCCTCGCCCTTCTTGCGCCGCACGCGACGCTTCTTGGGCTTCTTCGCCTTGATCGGTTTGGGCGGCGGCGGGGGCAGCTCGGCGACGAAGGAGAGGTAGAAGGCGAAAAAGCCGAGCAACGCGATCGCGGCGGCGGCGCCGTAGATGCCGAACAGCCACCGCCCGGCGGCGTCCAGGCTCAGCCAGATCTCGCTGATCGCCGTCCCGATGATCAGCACACCGGCCAGCACGTGGGCCACGATCGACCAGATCCTGATGGACAAGGCCAGCTGCGGCGTCCCCAGCTCGGGCTTGCGGGTGCGCAGCTGGGTAAACACCACCGGCAGCGCCGCGAGCGCAATGAGGGCGCCCGTCACGATGCGCAGCGCCATCCCCAGCGTGCGTGAGGTGTCGCCCATCAGCTCCGGCCAGCGGGGCAACACGAAGAAGAAGTAGAGGGCGCCGGCAGCGAGGGCGAACACCAGGTGCCATGGCACGGCGATCTTGCGCCCCATACCCCTCCTCGTGCTGGTGAATTCACGCCAGCCTAAGGCGGCCGACCCGAATCCATATCAATTCGTACCTGTCCGCTAGGCGGACAAATGGCGGAGGATGCGGGATTTGAACCCGCGAGGGCTGTTAACCCAACCCGCGTTCCAGGCGAGCGCCATAGGCCACTAGGCGAATCCTCCGTGGCCATGGTAACCGAGGGCCCAACGGCCGCCGCCAGTTGCTCGTCGTCCACCCCGGGGCAGGTATTAGACTCATCGCTGGACCCCGCGCGGCGTCTATCCTGTGAACTCCCCCAGGGCCGGAAGGCAGCAAGGGTCAATGGGCTCTGTCGGGTGCGCGGGGTCCCCTAGGTCAAATGGGTGCCGACCCGCTGCGCGCGGGGCTGCCGCGCTTGCGATCGCCGCTATGCATCATCGGTGACGACCCGCCGCGCCCGGTCCCCCCGCAAGCGGGAGGTACCCCCGGCGCCGCGCTTGCGGCCGCCACCAATGCCGACAGCGAAAGGGTTCACGGTGTCGCTGGAGTCCCTCACCCCGGCCGAGCTCGCGGCCGCAAACGCCCGCCACCAGCAGGATTACGCGGCCCTGCAGGCCAAGAAGCTTTCTCTGGACCTGACCCGCGGGAAACCGGCCCCCGCCCAGCTGGACCTGTCCAACCAGCTGCTGAGCCTGCCCGGCGACGACTACCGCGACAGCGAGGGGACCGACGCCCGCAACTACGGCGGCCTGCACGGCCTGCCCGAACTGCGGGCCATCTTCGGCGAGCTGCTCGGCATCCCGGTGCAGAACCTGATCGCGGGCAACAACTCCAGCCTGGAACTGATGCACGACCTCGTCGCCTTCTCGATGCTGTACGGCGGCGTGGACTCGCAGCGGCCCTGGAAGGACGAACCGACCGTCAAGTTCCTGTGCCCCGTCCCCGGCTACGACCGGCACTTCGCCATCACCGAGACGATGGGCATCGAGATGATCCCCGTCCCGGTGCTGTCCGACGGGCCCGACGTCGACCTGATCGAAGAGCTGGTCGCCGCCGACCCGGCCATCAAGGGCATGTGGACGGTGCCGGTGTTCGGCAACCCGACCGGGGTCACCTACTCCTGGGACACCGTCCTGCGGCTGGTCCAGATGCGGACGGCGGCGCCGGACTTCCGGCTGTTCTGGGACAACGCCTATGCGGTGCACACTCTGACGCACGACTTCATCCGGCAGGTCGACGTGCTCGGGCTGGCGGCCGCCGCCGGCAACCCCCATCGCCCGTACGTGTTCGCATCCACCTCCAAGATCACCTTCGCCGGCGCCGGCGTGAGCTTCTTGGGCGGATCGCTGGGCAACATCGCGTGGTACCTGCAGTACGCGTCGAAGAAATCGATCGGACCCGACAAGGTCAACCAGCTGCGGCACCTGCGCTTCTTCCGTGACGCCGACGGCGTGCGCCTGCACATGCTGCGGCACCAGCAGATCCTGGCGCCGAAGTTCGCCCTGGCCGCCGAGATCCTGGATCAGCGGCTCAGCGACTCCAAAATCGCGTCCTGGACCGACCCCAAGGGCGGCTACTTCATCAGCCTCGACGTGCTGCCCGGCACGGCCAAGCGGACCGTCGCGCTGGCCAAGGACGCGGGTATCGCGGTGACCGAGGCCGGTGCGTCGTTCCCGTACCGGAAAGATCCGAAGGACACCAACATTCGGATCGCGCCGACCTTCCCGTCGCTGCCGGACCTGCGCGAGGCCGTCGACGGCCTGGCCACCTGCGCCTTGCTCGCGGCGTCGGAGTCGCTGCTGGCGTCGTCCGCCTCGAGTGTGAACTAGCCGACCCCGCCGGGCCGCATCGTCGTCGGCGGACGCCGGTAACCTGCTGACCGTGGCCCTCTACCGCAAATACCGACCGGCAACCTTCGCCGAAGTGGTGGGTCAGGAGCACGTCACCGAACCGCTGTCGATCGCCCTGGAAGCCGGCCGGATCAACCACGCGTATCTGTTCTCCGGGCCACGCGGCTGCGGGAAGACCTCCTCGGCGCGCATTCTGGCCCGCTCGCTGAACTGCGCGCAGGGGCCGACGGCCACCCCCTGCGGGGTCTGCGATTCCTGCCAGGCGCTGGCGCCCAACGCCCCCGGCAGCATCGACGTGGTCGAACTCGACGCCGCCAGCCACGGCGGTGTGGACGACACCCGCGAGCTGCGCGACCGCGCGTTCTACGCGCCGGCCCAGTCGCGCTACCGCGTGTTCATCGTCGACGAGGCGCACATGGTGACCACGGCGGGATTCAACGCGCTGCTCAAGATCGTCGAGGAGCCCCCCGAGCACCTGATCTTCATCTTCGCCACCACCGAACCGGAGAAGGTGCTGCCGACCATCCGGTCGCGCACCCATCACTACCCGTTCCGGCTGCTGCCGCCGAAGACCATGCGCGCGTTGATCGCTCGGATCTGCGAACAGGAGGGCGTCGCCGTCGACGACGCCGTCTACCCGCTGGTGATCCGCGCCGGCGGCGGCTCGCCCCGCGACACCCTTTCGGTGCTGGATCAGCTGGTGGCCGGCGCCGAAGGCGCCCACGTGACCTATCAGCGGGCGCTGGGCCTCCTCGGCGCCACCGACATGGCCCTGATCGACGACGCCGTGGACGCGCTCGCCGCCGCCGACGCCGCGGCGCTGTTCGGTGCGGTGGAGTCGGTGATCGATGCCGGCCACGACCCACGGCGTTTCGCCACCGATCTGCTGGAGCGGTTCCGCGACCTGATCCTGCTGCAGGCCGTCCCGGACGCGGCGAGCCGCGGCGTGGTGGACGCGCCGGAGGACGTGCTGGAGCGCATGCGTGAGCAGGCCACCCGGATCGGGCCGGCAACGCTGACCCGCTACGCCGAGGTGGTGCAGGCCGGGCTGGGGGAGATGCGCGGAGCCACCGCGCCGCGCCTGCTGCTCGAGGTCGTGTGCGCGCGACTGCTGCTGCCCTCGGCCAGTGACACCGAATCCGCCCTGCTGCAACGCGTCGAGCGCATCGAGACCCGGCTGGACATGTCCATTCCCGGCTCCGAGGCCACCGCCGCTGCGCCGCGCAGCGCGCCGGCGGCGGCCGAACCCGAGGCACCCGCCCGGTTCACCCGGCGGTCCGCGGCGGGCGCCGCCAAGCCCGAGCCGAAACCCGAGCCCAAGCTCGAGGCCAAGCCGGTCCCGGTCGCCGAACCGACCCCCGAGCCGCCCCCGGCGCCCGCGCCCGAACCGGCCGCGGCCCCGCCGCCGGCGGCCGAATCAGACTCTGCGCCAGGCGAACTCAACACCGCCGCGGTGCGCAGCATGTGGCCGACGGTGCGCGAAAAGGTCCGTCAGCGCAGCCGCACCACCGAGGTGATGCTGGCCGGTGCGACCGTCCGGGCCCTCGAGGGCAACACGCTGGTGCTGAGCCATGAGTCGGCGCCGCTGGCCAAGAGGCTCTGCGAACAGCGCAACGCCGACGTCATCGCCGAAGCGCTCAAAGACGCGCTCGGCGTCAACTGGCGGGTGCGGTGTGAGGCGGGCGCGCCGGCCGCCGTGCCGACGGCCCCGCCCGCCGGCGGGGGAAGCGGCCCGGCCGTGCCCAGCGCGCCGGAGCCCGCACCCGACCCGGATTCCGCGCGGCGCGACGAAGAAGAGGAACACATGCTCGCCGAAGCGGTCCGCGACGAGCCGTCGGCGCCGCGCCGCGACCCCGAAGAGGTCGCGCTGGAATTGCTACAGAACGAGTTGGGCGCCCGCCGCATCGACAACGGCTAGCCGAGGCGGGCGGGTCAGGGCGTCCACCACGGCCGCAGCGGCAGGTTGTCGTCGCCGCGCGGGTCGACCTTGGCGGCCAGCACGTGATGCAGCTGAAGGTTGTTCTGTTCGAACGCCACCCGCGATGCCGCCATGTACAGGCCCCACACCTTGGCGGTCGGCAAGCCGACCTCGGCGACGGCCGCGTCCCAGTGCTCGACCAGATTGCGGCACCAGTCGCGCAGCGTCATCGCGTAGTGATGGCGGAAGTTCTCCGCGTGCAACACCTCGAAGCCCGCATCCTGGATGTCGCTGGTGATGCGGCCCGAGCCGGTCAGCTCCCCGTCCGGGAAGACGTAGCGATCGGTGAACCCGCCGGCGAACGAGGTCGAGGTGTTGTCGTGGCGGGTGATGCAGTGGTTGAGCAGCAGCCCGCCGGTGCGCAGCTTCGACTTCAGGAAGCCGAAGTAGGCGGGGTAGTTCTTGACGCCGATGTGCTCGGTCAGCCCGATCGAGGACACCGCGTCGAACCGCGTCTCGCCGACGTCGCGGTAGTCGCTGTGCCGCACCTCGGCCAGCTCGGTGAGGCCTTCGTCGGCGATCGCCCGCTGCGCCCACTTCGCCTGCTCGGCCGACAGGGTGGCGCCGATGGCCCGCACGCCGCGGCGCGCGGCGTAGCGCACCATCCCGCCCCAACCGCAGCCGACGTCGAGCAGCCGGTCGCCCGGCTGCAGCCGCAACTTCTCGAAGATCAGCCGGTACTTGTTCTGCTGGGCGTCCTCCAGCGTCGCCTCGGCGTTGGGATACACCGCGCAGGTATAGGTCATCGATGGGCCCAACACCAGTTCGTAGAAGGTGTTGGAGACGTCGTAGTGGTGGTGGATGGCCTCGGCGTCGCGGGTCTTGCTGTGCATCAACCCTTCGGTGACCCGGCGCCACCGCGGCCGGGTTTCCTGGGGTGGCGGTGACACCGGCAGCAACCGCTCGAAGCCCATCGAACGGACGACATTGGCCAGCACCCGTGCCGGTGGCCGCTTGAATTCGACCCGATCGGTCAGCGTCTTGAGCAGTTGGTAAGGATCACCCGGATGCACGCCGTATGCCTGCAGGTCGCCCGCCACATAGGCGCGGGCCAGGCCGAGCTCGCCGGGCGCGGTGGCCAGGTAGGTGGCGCCGCGGGGGGTCCGAAGGTCCAGGCCCAGTTCGGCGTCCTCGCTTCCGGCGGTGCTGCCGTCGTAGGCGGTGAACTTCAGCGGATGTCGGCCGGTCGCGGCGAAGACCTCCAGGATCTCGGCCATGCTGAGTTTGCCCGTCGACGAGCGGTGCGGTTCTTTTGTCGTCGTCATCGCCGTTGCACCGCCTTTGCGTAGAGGTCGAGTAAGCGAGAATCGGGGTCATAGGTTTTCTTGACGGTGTTGTAGGCCTCGCCGCCGTACAACTCGTCGAAGTCCTCGCGGGAGTAGAACGAGTCGGAGTACAGCGACTTGTGCCCGTCGAGCTCGCTCACCTTGGCTTCGATCATCCGGTTGGTGGCGCCCTCGCATGGGCCGGCCGGCACCGACGACCAGAAGCCCACGTTGACGTAGGTGTGATCCGGCCGCATCGGGTACAGCGGCCAGCCGTCGTGGTCGCGCAGACGCAACGGGCACAACCAGATTGGCGTGATGGGGACGCTGTCGAGGAACCACTCCAAAAACTCGCAGGTCCGTTCGACCGGCACCTCGACGTCTTGCACCACCCGTTCGCGCGGTGGTCGGCCGTTGCGCTTCTCGATCCGGTCGGCGATGCCGAACCGCTGATCCAGCGCGATGAGCTTCCAGTAGAAGCTGCTGCGCCGGTAGCGGCGCGGCCACCAGCGGCGCAGCCGCGGGTCCTGGACGCCGAACGCGCGCGAGCACCAGAACCAATCGGTGTCCCAGCGCCAGAAGTAGTCGTTGATGGTCAGCCGGTCATCCTTGGTGGCTTCGACGCCCGCGGAGTCGTGCCGGATGGACTGGTAGTAGATGTCGCGGCCGGTGTAGTCGCTGACCGGGCCGGGAGTGGTGGTCCGCCGGCCCACACACAGGTAGCTTTCATCGGCGCTGAAGACCACGCCGTCGAGGTAGTCCACCGGCGTCCCGCCCTGCCCGCCGGTGTCGATGATGCGTTCCATCGCCGCGACCAGATCCGGCAGCGAGCGGAATCGGACGTGACGCAGCGCCACGAACGGCGCGACCGGTTCCAGCTCGATCCGAAGCCGTGTCGAATAACCAAGCGTCCCATAGGAATTCGGGAAGGCACGGAAGAGGTCGGCGTGCTGGGTGCGCGACGCGGTGAGCAAATCGCCAGCGCCGGTGAGGATGTCCATCTCCAGCACGGATTCATGCGGGAGGCCGTTGCGAAACGACGACGACTCGATGCCCAGTCCGCTCACCGCGCCGCCGAGGGTGATGGTCTTGAGCTGGGGGACGACCAGTGGCGCAAGGCCGTACGGCAGCGTGGCGGCGACCAGGTCCGCGTACGTGCACATGCCGGCCACGTCGGCGGTGCGGGTTTCGGGATCCACGCTCAGAACCCCGGTCAGTCCCGACGTGTCCAGGCCGGGCGCATCGCGTTTGGTGCGGGCGCGGAACAGATTTGACGTCGGCTTGGCCAGCCGGACGGCAGACGTTGCCGGGATGGATCGATAACTTGCCATCATCCGGTCGACGCCGGACTTGTGGGCCGAGAGTGCAGATCCAAGGACAGGCACCAGATATACCCTAGTCTTCGACAACAGCCCGTGCACCCGTCGCGAGCGGGCGGTACCGGGGAAATCAGCATGAGGAGGGGTCGCCTTGGGACAGGTGAGCGCAGAGAGCACCATCTTGATCAACGCGGAGCCCGCGGCAACCCTTGCCGCCGTCGCGGACTACCAGAACGTCCGCCCGAAGATTCTGTCGCCGCAGTACAGCGACTACCAGGTGGTGCAGGGCGGTCAGGGCGCGGGCACGATCGCCAAGTGGAAGCTGCAGGCCACCAAGTCACGCGTGCGCGACGTGCAGGCCGACGTCGACGTGGCCGGGCACACCGTCATCGAAAAGGACGCGAACTCGTCCATGATCATCAACTGGACGGTGGCCCCCGCCGGGCCCGGCTCCAGCGTCACCGTGAAGACCACCTGGACCGGCGCTGGCGGCGTGAAGGGCTTCTTCGAAAAGACCTTTGCGCCGTTGGGGCTGAAGAGGATTCAGGGCGAGGTGCTGGCCAACCTGAAGAAGGAACTGGAGAGCTGACCTAGCGGGGCGACGATGGCGGCCGGAACGGCCGGTTGAGGAGCCCCGCAATCAAGCTCAGCGCGCCTGGCCCTGCGAGGCCAAGAACCCCGCGACGCCGCGGACCAGTGCGTCGGCGTACTTCTGCCGGCCCTCGGCGGATTCCATCAGCGCCGAGTCTGCGGGGTTCTTCATGTTGCCGCACTCGACGAGGATGGACGGGTACTGCGCCAGGTTCAGGCCGGTCAGATCCGAGCGGCCGTAGAGACCGTTCTGGCCGATGTAATTGGCCGGCGGGATGCCGGAGCCCTGCATCTGGTCGCGCATGATCCGCGCGTACTGCACCGACGGGCCCGCCTGCACCTGGTTGAGCGGCGGCGCCGAGTAGTTGACGTGGAATCCCCGCCCGGACGGCGGACCGCCGTCGGCGTGAATGGACAGGACCGCGTTGGGATGCAGCGCGTTGGCCGCGTTCGCGCGTTCGTCGACGCACGGCCCCAGGCCGGTGTCGTTGGCGCGGGACAGCGCGGTCCGCACGCCGAGGGCGCTCAGTTCGGCGCGCACCCGCAGCGCGGTGTCCCAGGTGAAGCTGTGCTCCATGTAGCCGGTGTTGGTCGCGGTTCCGCTGGTCTGACAGTCCTTCGTGCCGCCACGGCCGGTGGGCACCTGACGGTTGATGGAGCCGTCGTTGGAGCCGTTATGGCCCGGGTCGATGAAAACCACCATGCCGGCGATGTTGGACGGGACCGCCCCCGCGGTGGGCATGATCGCCGTCGAAGCGGCGACGAGCACACCGACCGCCAATTTGATCCCGACACGTCTGCTCAGTCGTAGGTCCACGGCGCAAAGCTAACGCCGAGCGGTCTACGCTGGGGGTTTCGAATCGCCGGAGACTCACGAGCGAAACCAACTCGAGACCAAGATGCGAGGGGATTGTCATGCAACCCGGAGGCGACATGTCGGCGCTGCTCGCCCAGGCGCAGCAGATGCAGCAAAAGCTCATGGAAGCCCAGCAACAACTGGCGAACGCCGAGGTGCATGGTCAGGCCGGCGGGGGTTTGGTGCAGGTCGTCGTCAAGGGCAGCGGCGAGGTGATCGCGGTGAAGATCGACCCGTCCGTCGTCGACCCATCGGACATCGAGACCCTGCAGGATTTGATCGTCGGCGCGATGGGGGACGCGTCCAAGCAGGTCACCCGGATGGCCCAGGAGCGGTTGGGGTCGCTGGCCGGCGGCTTCGGTCCCCCGCCGGGGCAGCCGCCCGCGCCGGCGCAGGGGCTCTAGGCGCTCCGCCACCGTCATGTTCGAAGGACCCGTCCAGGATTTGATCGACGAGCTCGGCAAGCTGCCGGGCATCGGGCCCAAGAGCGCTCAGCGCATCGCGTTCCACCTGTTGTCGGTGGAACCGCCGGACATCGACCGGCTGACCGCGGTGCTGGCCAAGGTTCGCGACGGCGTGCGGTTCTGTGCGGTGTGCGGCAACGTCTCCGACAACGAGCGGTGCCGGATCTGCGCGGATCCCCGCCGGGACGGCTCGCAGGTGTGCGTGGTCGAAGAGCCCAAGGACGTCCAGGCCGTCGAGCGCACCCGCGAGTTCCGCGGCCGCTACCACGTTTTGGGCGGTGCGCTCGATCCGCTGTCCGGGGTGGGGCCCGATCAGCTGCGGATCCGCGAGCTGTTGAGCCGGATCGGCGAGCGGGTCGACGACGTCGACATCACCGAGGTGATCATCGCCACCGACCCGAACACCGAGGGCGAGGCGACGGCCACCTACCTGGTGCGGATGCTGCGCGACATCCCCGGCCTGACCGTGACCCGGATCGCGTCGGGGCTGCCGATGGGCGGGGACCTGGAATTCGCCGACGAGTTGACGCTCGGTCGCGCGCTGGCCGGGCGCCGGGCCATGGTCTGACGTTCGTCAGGCCTTGCTCAGCTGGAAGGGCCGGGTGACGGTCTTCCCGGGCTCTCCGCCACACGCGTCCGTCGTCGTCTGCTGGCCTTCGCCGGCGAGCGACACGGCATCGAAGCTGTAGTCGACGGTCACCGGAGCGATTACGCCGTTCGGGCACTGCGCCTGGGCCGTGCCGCTGTGCGTCCATCGCCCGTTGGCGAGGTGGAACTCCCAGCTGGTGACCAACGTCCCGCCATCTTGGGAGGTCGCCCGGGTGCAGTCCGATCCGCACGGGACGAAAAGCCAGGCGGTCGGTTTGTCGTTGTCCGTGTAGAGCACGTTGTACCGGCCGTTCAGCACTTCGGGGTTGGCGTGCGCCGGTGCCGACGACGCGAGAAACGCGGCGGTCAACGCGGCGCCGGCGGCAAGTCTGTGGCTGATCTTCGTCATCTCGTTTCGTCCTAGCGGGCCGCCAGCCGCTCGCGGCGCAGCAAGTCGACCTCCGGCATCGGCAGCGGCGCCAGCTCGCCGACCACCGTGCCGAGCAGCAGGTCGGCCAGCTGCGGGTTGCGGGCCAGGCATGGGCCGTGCATGTAGGTCGCGATCACGCTGCCCTGCACTGCGCCGTCGAAGCCGTCACCGGACCGGTTGCCCGCGCCCTTAACCACCGCGCCCAGCGGCGACGCCGCCGGCCCCAGCACGGTGCCGCCGCGGTGGTTCTCGAATCCGGTGAGGCGCTCGGTCAGGCCCGCCAGCAGCGGCTTGGTCGCCAGCTCGCCGATGGTGCGCACCTGTTGCGGCGACGTCGTCGCGTCCAGCATGCCCACGCCGTCGACGCGTTCCCCGGCCGACGTTTCATACCAGTGCCCGAGCACCTGAACGGCCGCGCAGATCGCCAGCACCGGAGCGCCCCGGTCCGCGGCGCGCTGCAGGCCCGGGTATTTGATCAGGTGCCGGGTGGCCAGGCGCTGCGCGTAGTCCTCCGCGCCGCCCAGCGTGTAGAGATCCAGCGACTCGGGAACCGGGTCGGCCAGCGTGATCTCGACGATCTCGGCGGCGATGCCGCGCAGCCGGAGCCGTTGCCGCAGCACCAGCGCGTTGCCGCCGTCGCCGTAGGTGCCCATCACGTCGGGCAGCACCAGCCCGATCCGTACCACCGAGTCAGCCATGGCGCGCCAATGCCCGTTGCAGCTGCAGGAACGCCGTGTAGTTGGCGACGACCTCCACCCGTCCGGGCGGGCACGACGCGATCGCGGCGACGGTGTCGTGCACCAGGGTGTGCTCGACGCCCGCATAGCCGAGCCGCACCGCCAGGTCGGTGCCGCGCTCCCCGGCGGCCACCACCGCGGTCTCCTCGCGCTGCTGAAGCTCGCCGGATTCACCTCGTGCACGAGGCTCACCGGCGAGAAGCTCGAACCGCACGTCCCAGAGCCACGACAGGTCCTCCCCGTCGGGCACCTGGCCGTTGACCGAGATGACCACCCCGGCCGCGTGCTTGTCCACCATCGACAGCGCCTCCTGCCAGCCGGCCGGGTTCTTCGCCAGGAGGATGCGCACCTCGTGCGCGCCGACCCGGACCGTCCGATAGCGCCCGGCGACCTCGTCGACGGTCGAGACGGCCGCCACCGCCTTGCCGGGATCGGCGCCCAACGCCACGGCGGCCGCGACGGCCTGGGCGGCGTTGCCCCGGTTGACCGCGCCGGGCAACGCCAGCCGCATCGGCAGCGAGAGGCCGTCCGGCCCGTAGAGGCTCTCGTCGTCGAACCACCACTGCGGGCTAGGGCGTTTGAAGTCCGCGCCCGTGGAATACCAGTGGCCCCGGTCGCGGACGATGACCTCGCCGCTGCGCGGGCAGCTGACCGAGTCGTTCGACCACGACCCACCCGCGGCCACCCACACCACGTTCGGGCTGTCGTAGGCGGCCGAGGTCATCAACACGTCGTCGCAGTTGGCCACGACGACCGCCCCCGGGTGCCGGGCCAGGCCCGCGCGCAGGGTCCGTTCGATGACGTTGATCTCGCCGACCCGGTCCAGCTGGTCGCGCGACAGGTTGAGCAGCACGACGACGCCGGGGTCGACGGCGTCGGACACGTGCGGGACGTGCATTTCGTCGACTTCCAGGGCCGCCAGCGGCGCACCCCGGTTGGCGGCGAGCGCGGCGATCAGGCCGGCGTCCATGTTGGCGCCCTCGGCGTTGGTGGCCACCGAACCGAGCGTCGCCAGCGCGGCCGACGTCATGCGGGTGGTGGTGGATTTGCCGTTGGTGCCGGTGACGATGACGGTGCGCCGTCCCGCGGCGAGTTGCCGGAGCACCGAGCGGTCCAGCGTCATCGCGATCAGGCCGCCGATCATCGCCCCGGCGCCGCGGCCGGTCACCCGCGACGCCCAGCGCGCGCTCGCCCCTGCGGCGAGGGCCAGACGGGCACGGGTGGTAACCACCCCGGAAGTTTAAATGTGCCACCCCGACACGGCGTCTTTCGACCGGGTGATGTCGGTCGGCCGTGCCATCCTCAGTGCATGAGCGGGGTGCCCTGGGGTCGGCCGGCCAGCGAGCCGGACGCGGGCTGGGCCGTCGTTGACGTCGAGACCTCGGGCTTCCGGCCGGGCCAGGCGCGGATCATCAGCGTGGCCGCGCTCGGTCTGGACGCCGACGGCATCGTCGAGCACTCGGTGGTGAGCCTGCTCAACCCCGGCGTGGACCCGGGCCCCACCCATGTGCACGGCCTGACCGCCGCCATGCTGGAAGACCAGCCGCAATTCGCCGACATCGTCGGCGACGTGGCCGAGGTGCTGCGTGGGCGCACCCTGGTCGCCCACAACGTGGCGTTCGATTACGCGTTTCTCGCCGCCGAAGCCGAACTGGCCGAGACCGAACTGCCCGTCGACAGCGTCATGTGCACTGTGGAGCTGGCCCGGCGGCTGGACCTCGGCATCGACAACTTGCGGCTGGAGACGCTCGCGGCGCACTGGGGCGTCACCCAGGAGCGGCCGCACGACGCCTTCGACGACGCGATGGTGCTGACCGGTGTGCTGGCTTCGGCGCTCAAGCTCGCCCGCGAGGGCGACATCTGGTTGCCGATCCACCCGGTGACCCGGCGCCGCTGGCCGAACGGCCGCGTCACCCACGACGAGCTGCGCCCGCTGAAGGTGCTCGCGTCCCGAATGCCGTGCCCATATCTGAACCCGGGCCCCTACGTCGGCGGCCGACCGCTGGTGCAGGGCATGCGCGTGGCGCTGGCCGCCGAGGTCGGCCGCACGCACGAGGAACTCGTGGAACGGATCCTGCATGCCGGGCTGGCCTACAGCGACGCGGTCGACCGGGAGACCTCGCTGGTGGTCTGTAACGACCCCGCCCCCGAGCAGGGCAAGGGCTACCTCGCGCGGCAGCTGGGGGTGCCGGTGCTCTCCGACGCGGAGTTCATAGCCGGCATCGGCGCGGTGATCGGCGGCACCAGCATGGACGAATTCACCGACGTCCGGGCGCTGGATCAGCAGCTCGCGCTGTTCTGACAGCTGCTTTGCCCGTCAGGGGCCGCCGTGCCAGTGTTCGATGCGGTGATGGTCGGGAGCGAATCCGTGCTCGACGCCCCACAACACTGCCTGGGTGCGACTGCCGAGGCCGAGCTTGCGATAGATCGTCCGAATGTAGGACTTCACGGTGTTAGGACTCAGGTAGGTCAACCGCGCCACGTCCGCGTTGCTCTTACCCTGGGTGATCAGCGCAAGGATCTCCGCTTCGCGATCGCTGAGTCCTTCACCGCGACCCGGCCAGTCCAGCCCGGGCGCGCTGCGCGCCCGGCCTGCCACCGGACTGATGACCACTTCACCGGAATGCACGGCCTCTAAAGCGGCAACCAGCTCGCGCGCCGGAAGAGTCTTGGAGAGATAGCCTCGCGCGCCGCGCTGCCGTGCGCTAGCGATGAGATCGGGGTGAAAGTTCCACGTATATACGACGACTCGGCGCGCTCGCGGGTTGGCAACCAGAATTCCGATCTCTTCGTGATCGGATTCGGGTTGGGCGAATGAGTCGTACAGCACGATGTCGACCGCGTCATCGACGGGCATGGTGGAGTCGAGTTCTGCGATGACGACGCGGTCTCGGTACGGGTCCAACATGTTGGCTACGCCCTTGACGACAACGTCGTAGTCGTCGACGAGCGCGATGGTGATCGGCGTTCGGGATCGCGACTCGGGTGGCATGCCGACGAGATTACCTACCTAAGGGTGTATTGGTACCCCCCTTAAGGGTGGTCGACTGAGCTCAGCGTCGGGCAACCGGCCGAACCAAGCAGTCAGGCATTTCAAGGGGAAGGCGCACCATGATCATTCTCGGTATCGTCCTGCTGATCGCGGGATTTCTGCTCAAGATGTCCATCTTGTGGACCCTCGGGATCATCCTCGTTGTGATCGGAGCAATCCTGGCGGTCCTGGGAAGCACCGGCCGGGCGGTCGGCGGCCGACGGCATTACTTCTGAGACGGCCGCCGCGCATCGCCTGGGACGCACTGCCGCGAGTTCTCGAGTGGCTGCTCGCCGTTTAGCGTTCAGGGCCCATCAGCGGGGGACGCCCCCCCCCCCCGCCCGCCCGCGCCGGGGGGCCCGGACTGCAGGTGGTTTATACACCCCACCACGCCGGGTGAACCGCCCACCAACCCCTGCTCGCCGTTTAGCGTTCCGGGCCCATCCGCGGGGGACTCGCCGCCACGGCGCCGTGGCGGCGAGTCCCCCGCTTTAGCGCTGTTTGATCACCCGCGAGCGGCGCGGTTGACCGCCGACACGACCGCGCGCAGCGACGCCGAGGTGATGGACGGCGCGATGCCGACCCCCCACACCGTCTGACCGCCGACCGGACCTGATGGGTGCCGACCCGCTTCGCCCGGCAACGCCGCGCTCGCGATCGACACCGACGCCTCCACGTAGGCCGCGGCCTGCGCGTCGTCACCGGCGCTCATGGCGTGTTCGGAGTAGTCCAGGACGGCCACGTCGAAGCCGACACCGCCGAGCGCGTGCACGAACGCGGCCAGCGGGCCGTTGCCCTGCCCGCTGATCTCGGTCTCCACCCCGTTGATCTTGACCGTCGCGGTGATGCGGGTGACCCCGCTGTCGTCCTCCGCCGCGTCGACGCGCTGCTTGATCCGCTCCAGCGGCAGGACCGGGGCCAGATACTCCTCGGAGAAGGCATCCCACATCTCCTTGGGGCTGACCTCGCCGCCTTCCCCCTCGCTGATCTTCTGCACCACCTGGGAGAACTCGATCTGCAGCCGGCGCGGCAGGGCCAGGCCGTGATCGGCCTTCATGATGTAGGCCACCCCGCCCTTGCCCGACTGCGAGTTGACCCGGATCACCGCCTCGTAGGTGCGCCCGACGTCCTTGGGGTCGATCGGCAGGTACGGCACCTGCCAGAGCATGTCCTCGACGTCCGCGCCGGCCTCATCAGCGTCGACCTTCATCTGGTCCAGGCCCTTGTTGATCGCGTCCTGGTGGCTGCCGGAGAACGCGGTGTAGACCAGGTCGCCGCCGTACGGGTGCCGTTCGTGCACCGGCAGCTGGTTGCAGTACTCCACGGTGCGGCGGATCTCGTCGATGTTCGAGAAGTCGATCTGCGGGTCCACGCCGCGGGAGAACAGGTTCAGCCCCAGTGTCACCAGGCACACGTTGCCGGTGCGCTCGCCGTTGCCGAACAGGCAACCCTCGATGCGGTCGGCCCCGGCCTGATAGCCCAATTCGGCTGCGGCGACGGCGGTTCCGCGGTCGTTGTGCGGGTGCAGGCTCAGGATGACCGATTCGCGGTTGGCCAGGTTGCGGCTCATCCACTCGATCGAATCGGCGTAGACGTTGGGCGTGGCCATCTCGACGGTGGCGGGCAGGTTGAAGATGATCGGGTTGTCCGGGGTCGGTGCGATGATCTCGCCGACGGCGTCGCATACCTGTTTCGCGTATTCGAGCTCGGTGCCGGTGTAGGACTCCGGCGAGTACTCGAACCGCCACCGGGTGCCGGGGTATTTGGCGGCTTCCTCGACGCACTTGCGGGCGCCTTCAGTCGCGATGGCCTGCACCGCGGCGCGGTCGGCGCGGAACACGACGCGGCGTTGCAGGATCGACGTCGAGTTGTAGAAGTGCACGATGGCCTGCGGCGCGCCGTCGCACGCCTCGAAGGTGCGCTCGATCAGCTCCGGCCGGCACTGGGTCAGCACCTGGATGGTGACGTCGTCGGGGATGGCGCCGTCGGTGATGATTTCGCGGACGAAGTCGTAGTCGGTCTGGCTGGCCGACGGGAATCCGACTTCGATTTCCTTGTAGCCCATGCGAACCAACAGATCGAACATGCGGCGCTTGCGTGCCGGGCTCATCGGGTCGATCAGCGCCTGATTGCCGTCACGCAGGTCCACCGCGCACCACAGCGGCGCATGAGCGATGACCCGGTCCGGCCAGGTCCGGTCGGGCAGCCGGATGGGCTCGACCTCTTCGGCGAAGGGCCGGTACCGGTTAACCGGCATGGACGAGCCGCGCTGCGGGTTCCAGGTGGGCTGCCCGGGCGCTGGTGGGCCCGCGGGCGAGACGATGGTGCGTGTCGAACTGAATGCGTCGGGATTGGAAGTCACGGTGATTGCTCCGGGGTATCAGAAGGGAACTTCAGACCGGCGCATCGCGAACACCCGCGACGGGAAGCCGGTCTGGATCAGACCCCGTCGCGGCGTCCGAGGAGGAGCACCCGCTGCACGTCCTGCACTTTACCGCTTATGGCGCCTTGTTAAAAATGCCGCCGAGACGGTAGCGAATGCGCGGGCCGGGGAACCAGGTATCGCGACGTAAATCACCATGCGGTGGCACGTATTCTGTTGTGGACTTATACGCGAATTTTCGATGTCCAGGGCCGGAGAGGCGGGAAAACCGTGGCGCTCGTCGTGCAGAAGTACGGCGGATCCTCAGTGGCGAACGCCGATCGGATCCGCCGCGTGGCCGAGCGCATCGTCGCGACCAAGAAACAGGGCAACGACGTGGTCGTCGTCGTCTCCGCCATGGGCGACACCACCGACGACCTGATGGACCTGGCCCAGCAGGTGTGTCCGGCGCCGCCGCCGCGCGAACTGGACATGCTGCTGACCGCCGGTGAGCGCATCTCCAATGCCCTGGTCGCGATGGCGATCGAATCGCTGGGCGCGCAGGCACGCTCATTCACCGGCTCGCAGGCGGGCGTGATCACCACGGGCACCCACGGCAACGCCAAGATCATCGACGTGACGCCGGGACGCCTGCAGGCCGCGCTCGACGAGGGGCGCATCGTGCTGGTGGCCGGTTTCCAGGGCGTCAGCCAGGACACCCGGGACGTGACCACGCTGGGCCGCGGCGGGTCGGACACCACTGCGGTGGCGCTGGCCGCGGCGCTGCGCGCCGACGTGTGCGAGATCTACACCGACGTCGACGGCATCTTCAGCGCCGACCCCAGGATCGTGCACAACGCCCGCAAGCTGGACACCGTCACCTTCGAGGAGATGCTCGAGATGGCGGCGTGCGGCGCCAAGGTCTTGATGCTGCGCTGCGTCGAATACGCGCGCCGCTACAACATTCCGGTGCACGTCCGATCCTCTTATTCGGAAGACCCGGGCACCACCGTCGTCGGATCGATCAAGGACATAGCCATGGAAGACCCCATCCTGACCGGAGTCGCGCACGACCGCAGCGAGGCCAAGGTGACCGTCGTCGGCATTCCCGACATCCCCGGATATGCCGCCCGCGTCTTCCGGGCGCTCGCCGATGCCGACGTGAACATCGACATGGTGTTGCAGAACGTCTCCAAGGTCGAGGACGGCAAGACCGACATCACCTTCACCTGCTCACGGGACAGCGGGCCCACCGCGGTGGCCAAACTCGATGCGCTCAAGGACGAGATCGGGTTCAGCCAACTGCTCTACGACGACCACGTCGGCAAGGTGTCGCTGATCGGGGCGGGCATGCGCAGCCACCCGGGCGTCACCGCCACCTTCTGTGAGGCCCTGGCCGAGGTGGGTGTCAACATCGAGCTGATTTCCACCTCGGAGATCCGGATCTCGGTGCTGTGCCGCGACACCGAACTAGACAAGGCCGTCGTGGCGTTGCACGAGGCGTTCGAGCTCGGCGGCGAGGAGTCGGCGACGGTGTATGCGGGGACGGGTAGATAAATGGTTGCTATCGGAGTTGTTGGCGCCACCGGCCAGGTCGGCCAGGTGATGCGCCGGTTGCTCGACGAGCGGGACTTCCCCGCGACGACGGTGCGGTTCTTCGCCTCGGCGCGCTCGCAGGGCCGCAAGCTGGAGTTCCGCGGCCAGGAGATCGAGGTCGAAGACGCCGCGACGGCGGACCCGAGTGGGCTGGACATCGCGTTGTTCTCCGCCGGCAAGGCGATGTCCCTGGTGCAAGCGCCGCGGTTCGCCGCGGCCGGGGTAACGGTGATCGACAACTCGTCGGCTTGGCGCAAGGACCCGGACGTGCCGCTGGTGGTGTCCGAGGTGAACTTCTCCCGCGATGCCGGCAACCGACCCAAGGGCATCATCGCCAACCCCAACTGCACCACCATGGCCGCCATGCCGGTGCTCAAGGTGCTGCACGAGGAAGCCAGGCTGCAACGCCTGGTGGTGTCGAGCTATCAGGCGGTATCGGGCAGCGGGATCGCCGGGGTCGAGGAGCTGGCCACCCAGGCACGCGCGGTCATCGACGGCGCCGAGCAGCTGGTGCACGACGGCAACGCCGTAGCGTTTCCGGCGCCCGAAACCTACGTCGCGCCGATCGCCTTCAACGTGATCCCGCTGGCCGGCTCCCTGGTGGACGACGGCTCCGGTGAGACCGACGAGGACCAGAAGCTGCGCCACGAGAGCCGCAAGATCCTCGGCATCCCCGAGCTGGCGGTCAGCGGCACCTGCGTGCGGGTGCCGGTGTTCACCGGGCACTCGCTGTCGATCAACGCCGAATTCGAACGACCGCTGTCGCCGGAGCGGGCCCGCGAACTGCTCGACGGCGCGCCCGGGGTCAAGGTGGTCGACGTGCCGACCCCGTTGGCGGCCGCCGGTGTCGACGAGTCGCTGGTCGGCCGGATCCGGCGCGATTCCGGGGTGCCCGACGGCCGCGGCCTGGCGCTGTTCATCTCCGGTGACAACCTGCGCAAGGGGGCGGCGCTGAACACCATCCAGATCGCCGAGTTACTCGCCGCCGAGTTGTGAATCCGCGGGTGAGTTCCGCGACGCGGTTCTCGCTTCTTGCGGCGTCATTGCTTGTGCCGCAATGCTTTTGGATAGCGCATGCCGACCCGCCCGCTCCGGCGCCCGAGCCGGTGCTGCAGCCGTTGGCGCCCGGTCAGGTGCTGCGGATCGGCCCCACCGCCGGAACCGGCACGCCGACAGGGGATTACGGCATCGGCGCGACCGATCTGTGTGAGTTCGTCGAGTTCCCAGCCGAATTGCTCCAAGTGTGCGGCGACAGCTTCGCGGGTCAGGGCGTCGGCTTCGGCGGTTGGTACGCGCCCGTCGCGTTGCGCGTCGACACGTCCTCCGTCGACGATCCCGGCGGGGTGCGCTACACCGGGGTCACCGGCATCAGCAATCCGCTGCTGGCCGATCCCGCCCCGCCGGGGGCCTCGCAGTTACCCGCCGGGGTGGTGCAGATCAACCGGCGCAACTACCTGATGGTGACGACGACCAAAAACCTCGAACCGCAGACCTCCCGGCTGGTGACGGCCGAACCGGCGCGCGCGGGCTGGCAGACGATCCCCGGGTCCAAGCGGCCCGCCTCGTATCAGGGTGGCTCGCAGACGCAGATCAGCGGCTACTACGACCCGATCCCCACCCCGGAGTCACCCAGTGGGTGGGTGTACATCGTGGCCGACAGTTTCACCCGCCGGGACCCGGTGGTGCTCTACCGGGCCACACCGCAGACGTTCACCGACCGGTCCCGGTGGCAGGGTTGGGCGGCGGGTCCGCAAGGGGGCTGGGGCAAGCCGCCGACGCCGCTGTGGCCCGACGCGGTGGGTGAGATGTGCATCCGGCAGATCGACGGCAAGGCGGTGCTGTCCTATTTCAACGCCGTCACCGGCAACATGGAGGTCCGGGTGGCCGACGACCCGACGTCGCTCGGCGACGCGCCGGTCACCACGGTGGTGCAGCACGACGAGTGGCCGGACCCGGCGGAAAGCCTGCCGCCGCCCTACGACAATCGGCTGGCGCAGCCCTACGGCGGCTACATCTCACCCGGCTCGACGCTCGACGAGCTCCGAATATTCGTCAGCCAGTGGGACACCCGCGCCCGGGTGGCGGCGCCGTACCGGGTGATCCAGTTCGCGGTCAATCCGCTGCGGGCCGACTAGCAGCCTCTAACGGCTCCCAGGCGCACAAGTTGCGGGCGCCGTCGCGATCGACTCCCCGATGACCCCATCGGGAGCGCGACAAGCCAGATGGTTGGCCGGGCGTCCTCGGGTTGGGTTAGTGCGTCGTCAGGTAGGAAACCCCGTCATTCGTATACATCCGCAGCGGTGTGCATCGGATCGAACATTGCAAAGGAGTCAGCTATGTCAAACGCCGGTATCGCGCTGGTGCTCGCCCTATGCGCGGCACTGGCATCGGCGTTTGGGAATGTGATTCGTCAGCGCTCCGCGCAAGAGATCACCGACGAACCAGTCGGCCACCTCGCCCTGTTCCGCAAGTCGCTGGGCGACACTCGGTGGTGGTTGGGCAGCGCGGGGGCTGTCGCCAATTACGCCCTGCTGGCCGCGGCGTTGGGCATTGGGTCGGTAATGCTGGTGACGGCGCTGCAGGTGACGGCACTGCTGTTCGCTTTGCCGATCTATGCGCGGCTGACGCATCACCGGATAACCCGCTGGGAATGGGCCTGGGCGGCGCTGCTGGCAGTCGCGTTGGTCGCGTTCATCATGATCGGTCAGCCGGAGGCGGGCCAATCGCGGGGATCGCTGACAAGCTGGACCGTCGTCGTCATGGTGATAGCCCCGCTGTCGGCGTTGTGTGTCTTGGGCGCGCGGATGTGGCCGGGTCGTCCGCCCGCGGCGGTGCTTCTGGCGGTGGTGGCGGGTTTGTCGCTGGCGGTGTTCGCGGTGCTGACCAAGGGCGTCGTCGATGCGCTGGGAGGCGGCTTCGGTGCCCTGCTCCGCGCGCCCGAGCTGTATGTCTGGATACCGACCGCACTGGCCGGGATGATCTTTCAGCAATCGTCATTCCGGGCCGGCGCATTGACAGCCTCGATGCCAACGGTGATCGTGGCCGAGCCGATCGTGGCATCGGCGCTTGGGGTAATCGTGCTGGGCGAGACCCTCCACGCCTCGGGCCCCAAGGCTTTCGCCCTGGTAGTCGCAGTGCTGGTGGTTATCGTCGCGACCTGGGCCTTGGCCCGCGGTAAGGCCGCCTCAATGGCCGCTCGCGCCGGAAGCGACACGAACACGACGGCCGAGCCTGAGCCGCCGTCGGACCGCTAGGCGGAGGCGCTACCGTCGTCCCGCCCGATTGGTGATGCGACGCCCGGTGACGCCGAGGTAGATGCTTATGAGGATGCACGCGAAGACGATGCCAACCAGGAAGGGAATGATCTTGAATCCGCCATTTTGGTTGGAGTAGCCCAGTTTGTAGGACACCCAGGTTCCAAGGAATGAGCCGAGTGCGCCCAATACCACAGTCATCACGACGCCGATGTTCTGCTTGCCGGGCATGATGAGCCTGGCCAGTCCGCCCACGACGAGTCCGACGAAGATGGCACCGATAATTGTCCCGATCACTTGAAACTCCTCTGGTTGAACAGGTCACATCGCTTTGATGTGGACAGAGATACCCGTTTCTTGGCCTGTTGAGCCCGCTAATCCCCGCGGGCGTCGAGGGCGATGCAGCACGTAGGGCTTACTTCCCGATCCGAGTCGACGACATCGACGCCGTGGCTTGCGGTCCAACGCGCGGAGGTAACAGTTCGCGGCCAACTTGCTGCGGCCCGAATAGCGCGTTTTCGCCCGCTGACCGGGGGCTTTACTTCACAGCTGCTACATAAGTAGCGCATAGCCGCCACTACTGTTAACGGCTTCATCATTTGTCTCATGAGTGAAACATCTGAATCCCCCACTGTGCGGCACTCCACCGCCACTGCACCGGTCGCCGCCGAAGCGGCGGCGGCCTACCGGGCCCCGCGGGTCTTCCAACTCGCCGCGTGGGTCGCCATCGTCGCCGGCATCGTGTTCATCGTCGCGGTCATCTTCTTCACCGGCTTCATCCTCGGCCACCGGGGCGGCCATCACGGACACCACCACAAGCACCACCACGCGATGGTGCACCACCGTGGCCCCGGCGGCCCCGGCAACTTCGGCGGCCCGGGCGCACCGGGCGCACCGGGCGGTCAGGGTGGTCAGGGCGGCCAGACCGGGCCGGGAGCCACCAGCACCGCGCCGGCTCCCTCGGGCGTGCGTCCCAGCGGCATGGCCCCGGGCCAGCTCCCGCCGTCGGTCCTGCACTCGGCGGCCGCGCTGGGACAGACCCCGAGCGTCATAGTGCTGACCAACTGAAAACCCCTCGCCAACCGTGGCCCGGCGCTCCACTCGAGCGCCGGGTCACCTGTCTTTTGCGGTAACCGGCCCCTAACCGCCGCATCTCGATTCACCACAATTTTGTCGGCGGGGCCTGTTAGGGACCGGGTGTGCGCGGCAATATGGCAAGGCATGAGCGAGACACCCGAAGAACGAGTTGAGCCCACCGCCGAGCCGACCCCAGCCGCACCGGTCACCGCGCCACCCCCGGACCGGGTGAGGCCGCCGCGCCTCTACACGGCGGCGGCCTGGGTGGTGATCGTCGCCGGCATCGTGTTCATCCTCTCCTCGCTGTTCTTCGTCGGTGCCTTCATCTGGAAGCACCAGCACCCCTGCCACCATCACCACGGCATGTTTCACCCCGGCGGCCCCGGACCGGGCAATGGGCCCTGGGGACCCGCTGGTCCCGGGCCGGGCAACGGACCTGGGCAGTACGGCGGTCCCGGCGGCGGCTACGGCCCGTGGTACGGCGGACCCGGTGGCCCGGGTGGACCCGACAACGGGCCGTGGGGATACGGCCCCGGGGGTCCCGGCTTGATCGTTCCGATGCCCCCGAGCGGTCCGGGCGGTCCCGGCGGGCCGCATGGCGGCCCGGGTGTCAGCGGCCCCGGCCAACCGCCGGCCGTCAGCGCGCCCCCCGGTGCGCCGGCGCCGCGCCCGTGACGGCGCCCGCTGCACTCACGGCCTATTTCCAGCCCCAAATGGGTAAGGACCCGTAGTGGGCAACCGACGGTGTTGCTCAAAATTTTCTTGACCGGATCCAGAAAAGGGGAATACTCGGTTGCAGGCCGGAAGGCCCGGGTCGCGGACAGCCACGCCGAACCTGCTTGATGAGCAAGCGAATTCGGTGTCGTCGTGCGCGATCCGGGGCTCTGCGGCCTTCCGCCCGGTGACGAGGAGAGCGTAATGACGGAGCGTTTCACGACCAATGACGCCGGTATCGCTGCGCCGAGCGACGATCAGTCGCTGACGATCGGCCCAGACGGCCCGATTCTGCTGCAGGACCACTACCTGATCGAGCAGATGGCGATGTTCAACCGCGAGCGCATCCCGGAGCGCCAGCCACACGCCAAAGGCGGTGGCGCGTTTGGTCATTTCGAGGTGACCAACGACGTCAGCCAGTACACCAGGGCCGCGGTGTTCCAGCCCGGCACCAAAACCGACATGCTGGCCCGGTTTTCGACGGTCGCCGGTGAGCGCGGCAGCCCAGACACCTGGCGGGACCCGCGTGGCTTCGCGCTGAAGTTCTACACCACCGAAGGCAACTTCGATCTCGTCGGCAACAACACGCCGGTCTTCTTTATGCGCGACCCGTTGAAGTTCCAGCACTTCATCCGGTCCCAGAAGCGCTTGCAGGCAAGCAATGTGCGCGACCACAACATGCAGTGGGACTTCTGGAGCCTGTCCCCGGAATCGGCGCACCAGGTGACCTGGCTGATGGGCGACCGGGGGATCCCCAAGACCTGGCGCAACATGAACGGCTACAGCAGCCACACCTACAGCTGGATCAACGCCGCCGGCGAGATCTTCTGGGTGAAGTACCACTTCATCACCGATCAGGGCATCGAGTTCCTGACCCAGGAGGACGCCGACCGGCTGGCCGGTGAGGACGGCGACTACCACCAGCGCGACCTGTTCGAGTCGATCGAGCGCGGGGACTACCCGAGCTGGACGCTGAAGATGCAGATCATGCCGTACGAGGAAGCCAAAGACTACCGGTTCAACCCGTTCGATCTGACCAAGGTGTGGCCGCACGGCGACTACCCGTTGATCGACGTCGGCAAGATGACGCTGAACCGCAACGTCACCGACTACCACGCCCAGATCGAGCAAGCGGCCTTCGAGCCGAACAACACCGTGCCCGGCACGGGGCTGAGCCCGGATAAAATGCTGCAGGCGCGCGGCTTTTCGTACTCGGACGCGCATCGCGCCCGGCTGGGGACCAACTACCGGCAGATCCCGGTCAACACCCCCAGAGTCGAGGTGAACAGCTATTCCAAAGACGGCGCCATGCGGATCAACAACGTGTCCGACCCCGTGTATGCGCCCAATTCCTACGGTGGTCCGCACGCCGATCCGGCCCGCGCCGCCGAGGTGCGCTGGCATGCCGACGGCGACATGGTCCGCTCGGCCTACACACTGCACGCCGAGGACGACGACTGGGGACAGGCCGGCACCATGGTCCGCGAAGTTCTCGATGACGCGGCCAGGGAACGCTTGGCGCACAACATCATTGGTCACGTCTCCCAAGGCGTGAAGGAACCGGTGCTGTCGCGGGTGTTCGAGTACTGGCGCAATGTCGACCCCGACCTCGGCAAAAAGGTCGAGGAAGGCGTGCGGGGCAACGGGGGCTGACCGCTCGTCGGGTCGCCTGGCATGATCGCTGCATGACCACGCGGGTTGCGCAGGTTGCCCAGACGCGCGGGGCCGCGGTCGTCGTCGGCCTGGCCTTGGCGGGCACCATCGCGGTTCCGGTCGCCGCCGCGCACCCGTCGGAGCCCGGCGTGGTGAATTACGCCGTCCTGGGCAAGGGGTCGGTCGGCAACATCGTCGGCGGCCCCATGGGGTGGGAGTCGGTGTTCACCCAGCCCGGGCAAGGCGACTGGGTCGACCTTCCCGAGTGCAACAACTGGGCCGACATCGGCCTGCCCGAGGTGTACAACGATCCCGACCTGGCCTCGTTCAACGGGGCTGTCACCCAGACGTCGGCCACCGACCAGACGCACCTGGTGAAACAGGCCGTCGGGGTGTTCGCCACCAATGAGGCGGCGGCCCGGGCGTTTCATCGCGTGGTGGATCGAACCGTGGGCTGCTCGGGGCAGACCACCGCGATCCACCTGGACAACGGCAGCACGCAGGTGTGGTCGTTCGACGGCGGCCCGGCCGGCCCGGCCGACGAGAACTGGACCAAGCAGGAGGCGGGCACCGATCGCCGGTGCTTCGATCAAACCAGGCTGCGCGAAAACGTGTTGCTGCAGGCAAAGGTGTGCCAATCCGGCAATGCCGGACCCGCGGTCAACGTGCTAGCTGGGGCGATGCAGAACGCGCTGGGTCAATAATCGAGCGATTGGGTAACCGTCTTCCCCGAGCACGTCAAAGTGCGCAGAAGGGAATATGTCGGGGGCGTCTGATAGATGAAGCACTAGACGAAGTAGTGCCGATTATCGTTCGATTAGCTGCGCAGGGAAGCGGTCCGCAGGTGCGTGTTCAGACTGCGGGGCCCGAAGGGATCGTGATATGACGTTCGCGCCGATCACCGCCGCGGCTTCGCGACCGGAGTCGCGGGCGGCCGGTGCCGACCCTGCCCCCGACCTGAGCATCGCCGAGCCGGCCGACTCGGCGGCCGTCGCGCAATACATCGCCGAAGGCTGTCTGGTGGACGCCCCGCTGGGCCGGGTGGGTCTGGAACTGGAGGCCCACTGCCACGACCCGGCCGACCCGCACCGCCGGCCGAGCTGGGATGAAATCGCCGACGTGCTCGCCGCGCTGCCCGCGATGCCGGGCGGTAGCAGGATCACCGTGGAACCGGGCGGCGCCGTCGAACTGTCCGGGCCGCCGGCCGACGGCGTGGCACCCGCCATCGACGCCATGCGCCGGGACCAGGCCGTGCTGCGGCCGGCGTTTGCTGAGGCCGGGCTGGGCCTGGTGTTCCTCGGCGCCGACCCGCTGCGGCCGCCCCAGCGCATCAATCCCGGCGCCCGGTACCGCGCCATGGAACGGTTCTTCGCCACCAGCCGCTCCGGGGAGGCGGGCGCGGCGATGATGACGTCCACCGCCTCGATCCAGGTCAACGTGGACGCCGGCCCGCGGGAGGGCTGGGCGGCGCGGGTGCGCCTGGCGCACGCCTTGGGGCCCACCATGATCGCGATCACCGCCAATTCGCCGATGCTGGTCGGCGACTTCACCGGCTGGGTGTCCAGCCGGCAGCGGGTGTGGGGCCGGATGGACTCGGCGCGCTGCGGGCCCATCCTGGGGGCCAGCGGCGACGACCCCGGCACCGACTGGGCGCGGTACGCCCTCAAGGCGCCGGTGATGTTGGTGCACAACCCCGACGCCGAGGCCGTCACCCATTGGGTGCCCTTTGCCGACTGGGTCGACGGCCGGGTGCTGCTCGGGGGTCGCCGTCCCAGCCTGGCCGACCTCGAATATCACCTCACCACGTTGTTCCCGCCGGTGCGCCCCAGGCAGTGGCTGGAGATCCGCTACCTGGACAGCGTGCCGGACCCATTGTGGCCCGCCGTGGCGTTCACCCTGGTGGCCCTGCTCGACGACCCGGCCGCCGCCGACGTCGCGGCCGAGGCCGTCGAACCGGTGGCGACCGCCTGGGACACCGCGGCCCGGGTGGGACTGCGGGATCGGCGGCTGTACCGGGCGGCCAACGCCTGCGTGGCCATCGCCGCGGCGAAAGCGCCCGCGGAACTCGGCGATTCGATGCAGCGATTGGTCCGCATGGTCGAGCAGGGCCGATGTCCCGGCGACGATTTCGCCGACCAGGTGATCGAGCACGGCCTGGCCCCCACCGTGCGGCGACTGGCGCAAGGGGAGTTGTGACGTCACCTGATGATTCCGACCCGCTGCGCCCGGCTGCGCCGCGCTTGCGGTCGTCATGCCGAGAGACGATCGCCGACGACTTGGCGCGGACGCGGACGCGGACGTTGAGACTCGTCGAGTTCGACGACGCCGAACTCTGCCGGCAGTACGACCCGCTGATGAGCCCGCTGGTGTGGGACCTGGCGCACATCGGTCAGCAAGAAGAGCTGTGGCTGCTGCGGGGCGGGGATCCGGCCCGGCCGGGGATGTTGCCGCCGGCCGTCGAGGGGCTTTACGACGCCTTCGTGCATTCCCGCGCCAGCCGGGTCGATCTGCCGTTGCTGTCGCCGGACAAAGCGCGGGCCTATTGCCGGACCGTGCGATCCGCCGTGCTCGACGCGCTCGACGCGCTGCCCGACGACCCCGCCGGCGATGACGCGGCCTTCGTCTACGCGATGGTGGTCAGCCACGAAAACCAGCACGACGAGACCATGCTGCAGGCGTTGAACCTGCGCAGCGGCGCCCCGCTGTTGCGCGGCACGTCGACGCTGCCGGCGGGTAGGCCGGGGCTGGCGGGCACCTCGGTGCTGGTGCCCGGCGGCGAGTTCGTCCTCGGTGTGGACCCCGCTAGCGAACCGTACTCGCTGGACAACGAGCGCCCGGCCCACGTCGTCGACCTGCCCGCGTTCCGGATCGGCCGGGTCCCGGTCACCAACGGCGAATGGCGGCAGTTCGTCGACGACGGTGGCTACGACCAGCCCCGCTGGTGGTCCGAGCGCGGCTGGCGGCACCGGCAGGGCGCGGGTCTTGACGCGCCGCAGTTCTGGAGTTCCGACGGCGTCACCCGCACCCGGTTCGGCCACGTCGAACACATCCCGGCCGACGAACCCGTCCAGCACGTCAGCTATTTCGAGGCCGAGGCGTACGCGGCCTGGGCCGGCGCCCGGCTGCCCACGGAGATGGAATGGGAGAAGGCCTGCACCTGGGATCCGTCCACCAACACCCGGCGCCGCTACCCCTGGGGTGAGCGCACACCGGACGAGGCGCTGGCCAACCTCGGCGGCGCGGCGTTGCGTCCCGCGCCGGTCGGCGCCTATCCCGCCGGCGCTTCCGCATACGGGGCCGAGCAGCTGCTCGGCGACGTCTGGGAGTGGACCAGCTCCCCGCTGCGGCCGTGGCCGGGTTTCGTCCCGATGCTCTACGAACGCTATTCACAGCCGTTCTTCGACGGCGACTACCGGGTGCTGCGCGGCGGCTCGTGGGCGGTCGAACCGGGCATCATGCGGCCGAGCTTTCGCAACTGGGACCACCCCTACCGGCGCCAGATCTTCTCCGGCGTCCGGTTGGCGTGGGACGTCCCCGACGCCGGGTCCGCCTGATGTGCCGGCACCTGGGCTGGCTGGGAACCGACGTCACCGTTTCCTCGCTGGTGCTCGACCCGCCATTCGGGCTGCGGGTTCAGTCCTATGCGCCGCGCCGCCAAAAGCACTGCCTGCTCAACGCCGACGGTTGGGGCGTGGGGTTTTTCGACACCGCCGCCGAAGCCGCACCAGGGCCCGGCGTGCCGCGCCGGTGGCGCAGCCAGGCGCCGCTCTGGGGTGACGTGTCGTTCGATTCCATCGCGCCCGCGCTGCGTAGCCACTGCGTGGTGGCCGCCGTGCGCTCGGCGACCGTCGGCATGCCGATCGAGGCCAGCGCGACCGCTCCGTTCACCGACGGCCAGTGGTTGTTGTCGCACAACGGAATCGTGGACCGAAGCGTGCTGCCCACGACTTCGCGGGCCGAATCGGTCTGTGACAGCGCCATATTGGCCGCGGTGATCTTCGAGCGCGGCCTCGACGCGCTGGGGCGGACCATCGTCGAGATCGGGGAAGCCGACCCGGGCGCCCGGCTGAACATCCTGGCGGCCAACGGCTCTCGCATGGTGGCGACGGCCTGGGGCGACACACTGTGCATCCTGCGCCGCCCCGACGGTGTGGTGCTGGCCAGTGAACCCTATGACAACGACTCCAACTGGGAGGACGTTCCGGACCGTCACCTTGTCGAAGTCACTGCCGACGGCGTCACGATGACGCCGCTGGACCAGTCGAGAGGATCTTGATGACGCTGTCGCTGTCGAACCACCTGGCCGCCGACTCGGCGTACCACGCGTTGCGCCGTGACGTGCTCGACGGCCTGCAGAAGACGCCAAAGTCGCTGCCACCCAAGTGGTTCTACGATGCGGTGGGCAGCGAGCTGTTCGACCAAATCACCCGGCTGCCCGAGTACTACCCGACCCGCGCCGAGGCGGAGATCCTGCGCGCGAGGGCGGCCGAAGTGGCGTCGGTGAGCGAGGCCGACACGCTGGTGGAGCTAGGCAGCGGCACGTCGGAGAAGACCCGGCTGTTGCTGGACGCCCTGCGCGAGCGTGGCTCGCTACGCAGGTTCGTCCCGTTCGACGTCGACGCCAGCATCCTGTCGACGGCCGCCGCGGCCATCGCGCAAGAATACGCCGGGGTCGAAATCAAGGCCGTCTGCGGTGATTTCGAAGAGCACCTGACAAAGATCCCCGAAGGCGGGCGACGGCTGTTCGTATTCCTGGGGTCGACGATCGGCAACCTCACGCCCGGGCCGCGCGCGGAGTTCCTCGCCGCCCTGTCCGCGCAGCTGCGGCCCGGCGACAGCCTGCTACTGGGCACGGACTTGGTCAAGGACACCGAGCGACTCGTGCGCGCCTACGACGATGCCGCCGGGGTGACGGCGGCGTTCAACCGCAACGTGCTCGCGGTGGTCAATCGGGAACTCGACGCGGATTTCGACGTCGACGCCTACCGGCACGTGGCCCGGTGGAACGCGGCGGAGGAACGCATCGAGATGTGGTTGCGGTCCGACCGTCGCCAGCGGGTGCGGGTCGGCGCGCTCGAGCTGACCGTCGACTTCGAGGCCGGCGAGGAGATGCTCACCGAGGTGTCGTGTAAGTTCCACTCCGACAAGGTGACTGACGAACTGGCCGCCGCGGGGTTGCGCCGCACCCGCTGGTGGACCGACGCGGCGGGCGACTTCGGGTTGTCGTTGGCCGTGAAGTGACCGGCAGCAACGTGCTGGCCGACCAGTGGCGGTCAGCCCGCCCGCCAATGGCCGGACTGCACCTGGACAATGCGGCCTGTTCACGGCAGAGCCTGGCGGTGATCGAGGCCACCGCGCAGCACGCTCGCAACGAATCCGAAGTCGGCGGCTACGTCGCGGCGGAGGCCGCCACACCGGTGCTCGACGCCGGACGCGCGGCGTTCGCCGCGCTGGCCGGAATGCCCGACGCCGAGGTTGTTTTCACCACCGGCTCGCTGAACGCCCTGGATCTGCTGCTGGGCGGCTGGCCTGCCGAGCGACGAAAGGTGGCGTGCCTGCCCGGCGAATACGGGCCCAACCTGGCGATGCTGGCCGCCCACGGATTCGACCGGCAACTGCTACCGACGCTCGAAGACGGCCGGGTCGCGCTTGACGAGGTGGCGCTGGCGCTGGACACCGACCCGCCGGACCTGGTGCATCTGACCGCGGTGGCCAGTCATCGCGGTGTCGTGCAACCGGTTTCGATGGTCGCCCGACTGTGCCGGGAATTGGGGCTGCCGCTGGTCGTCGACGCGGCGCAGGCGCTGGGCCAGGTGGACTGCGCGGTGGGCGCCGACGCGACCTACTCCTCGTCGCGCAAGTGGATCGCCGGCCCGCGCGGTGTCGGTATCCTCGCGGTGCGCCGGGAGCTGATGGAAAGCCTGCACCCCAGGCTGGCCGCGCCGCAGTGGGCCAGCAAGGACGGCGCACCGACGGTGGCCGAACAATTGGAATTCGGCGAAGCGAATGTGGCCGCGCGGGTGGGGTTTTCGCTGGCGCTGGGCGAGCACCTGGCGGATGGGCCGCAGGCGGTGCGTGCGCGGCTGGCCGAGCTGGGCGGACTGAGCCGCAGCATACTGTCCGATGTCGCCGGGTGGACGGTGGTCGAAGAGGTCGAAGAGCCCAGTGCCATCACCACTTTGGCGCCGAACGAGGGCGCCGACCCGCAAGCGGTGCGGGCCTGGCTGCTCGCCGAGCGACGGATCCTGACCACCTTCGCCGGCGTGCAGCGGGCGCCGCTGGAGCTCACCGGACCCGTGCTGCGGATCTCACCGCACGTGGACACCACGGCCGCCGACCTCGAGACGTTCGCCGAGGCGCTCATCGCCGCCACCGCGGCGACCGCAACCGGCTAACCGGCTTTGTGCGCGGTCAGCAAGTAGGCCGGCATCTTGCGCCGGCCCTTCTCGTCGAGTTCATGCTGCGGAAATTCGAACGGCGCGTCGGGGATGTTGACCGGGTTGGACAGGATGAAAGCGGGGCGAACCTCGTCGATCTCCCAGTATTTGCTCACCGCGGCGCGCAGTTCGTCCTCGTCGACCTCGTTGGGCTTGGTTTCCAACTCGGCGGGGAAGGCGCCCTTGGCGAACACCAGGATGAACAGGTTCGCCCCCGGGGCGGCGGCCCGGTGTATCGACCTCAGGTAGCCGTCGCGGCCCTCTACCGGCAGCGAGTGGAACAGCGTGCTGTCCACCACCGTGGAGAACCGGCCGTCGTAGCCGGAGAACGACGTGATGTCGGCCTGCACGAAGCTGGCCGTGGTCAGGCCGCGCTCTTCGGCGGACTTGGTGGCCGCCGCGACGGCGGTCGGCGTGAGGTCGACCCCGACCACGGTGTACCCCTGGGCGGCCAGCGCCAGGGACAGCTCGGCGACCCCGCAACCGGCATCCAGCACGTCGCTGCGGAATCTGCCGGCCGCGACCAGCGCCGCCAGTTCCGGTTGCGGCTCGCCGATGTTCCACGGCGGCGGACCCTCGAAGTGGGCCTGCTCGCGATAGGCGCTGTCCCAGTCCATCACTTGATCAGATGACATGGGTTTCAACCTACTCCCAGGTGTGCACCGGCTCATTGGCATGCATGTGATCGCAGTAGCGGCGCAGCATTTCGGCCAGCGCCGCGGGCCTGCTCATGCCGCCGTCCTGCAGCGCCCGCACGGTGGACACCTGCCAGCTGGCACCGTTGCGCCCCGTTCGCGCCCGGCCCTCGATCACCCCGAGGAACCGGTCGCGCACCTCGGCGTCGACGCCCCAGCGCTGCAGACCCTCGTCGGCGATCGGCAGCAGTGTGTCGAGCACCAGGTCGCGTGCGCTCACCTCACCCACTCGGGGCCAGTGCAGCCGCGCGTCGATGCCGGAGCGCGCCGACGCCAGGAAATTGGCTTCTGCCACACCGAAATCCATGTGCTGGCACAGCGGATCGTCGGCTTCGGACAGGCTGCGCAGCACCCCGTAGAAGAAGGCCGAGTTCGCCAGCATGTCGACGACGGTCGGCCCGGCCGGCAACACCCGGTTCTCCAGTCGCAGATGGGGGCGACCGTCGACCACGTCGTAGACCGGGCGGTTCCACCGGTAGACCGTCCCGTTGTGCAGGCGCAGTTCGGCGAGCTGCGGGATGCGTCCGGCGGCCAGCTCGGCCACCGGATCCTCATCGGAGACCTCGGGCAGCAGGGATCCGAAGTAGCGGATGTTCTCTCGGTAGAGGTCCAGGATCGAATCGATCCACTGTTCGCCGAACCACACTCGCGGGCGCACGCCTTGGGCTTTCAGCTCCTCGGGCCTGGTGTCGGTGGACTGGGTGAACAGCTCGATGCGGGTTTCCGCCCACAGCAGGTGCCCGAAGAAGAAGGGTGAGTTGGCGCCCAGCGCCAGCTGGGGGCCGGCCACGATCTGCGCCGCATTCCAGTTGGCGGCGAACGTTTCCGGCGCCAACTGCAGATGCAATTGCATGCTGGTGCAGGCTGATTCGGGAGCGATCGTGGCGGTGTGCCAGCTCAGCGGTTCCGGACCGGAAATGTCGATGGGGATGTCTTCACCGCGGGCGGTGAAGATCGAGTCGTTCAGCGCGGCGTAGCGGGTGGATTCGCTCATCCAGCCGTGGTCGAGGTGTTCGGGCATCAGGGTGGGCAGGATGCCGATCATGACGATGTGGGCGCCGCCCGCCGCGCCCGCCCTGGCCTGCGCGTCGTTCAGGCTGGCCCGCACCTCGGCCTCGAGATCGAGCCCGGAGTGCCCGGGCAGCGCGTGTGGCGGGACGTTGAATTCGATGTTGTAGGCGCCTAATTCGGTCTGATAGGCCGGGTCACCGATGGCGTCCAGCACGTGACGATTGGACATCGCCGGCTGGTAGTCGGCGTCGACGAGGTTGCACTCGATCTCCATGCCCGTGAGCGGTTGCTCGGACTCGAAGCATGACCGGGCGAGCATCGTCTCGAAGACATCCACGCACAGCTGTACCTTGCGCCGGTATTCCCGCCGTTGTGCGCTGTCGTACGTGGTGCGCTTGACCTCTTCGCCCACACCGCAGATGCAACAGGGTTACCGCGCGTAACGCAAGCTCCCACGAGTCGCGGTTCCCGTCTCGTTCGTCCGGCGGGTAGACCATGATGGTCTTCGACGCAACAGTGTTCCGGGGTGAAGGAGAGCAGTTGGCCGAGTTCGCCGAGTTCGTCGCCGCCATCGACCAGGGCACCACCAGCACTCGCTGCATGATCTTCGATCACGACGGTGCCGAGGTGGCTCGCCATCAACTCGAGCACGAGCAGATCCTGCCCCGCGCCGGCTGGGTGGAGCACGACCCGGTGGAGATCTGGGAACGCACCTCCTCGGTGCTGACGTCGGTGTTGAACCGGGCCAACCTCAGTACCAAAAACATTGCGGCGCTGGGCATCACGAATCAGCGCGAGACGACGCTGGTGTGGAACCGCAAGACCGGACGGCCCTATTACAACGCGATCGTCTGGCAGGACACCCGCACCGACCGCATTGCCTCGGCGGTCGAACGCGACGGTCGCGGCGACGTGATTCGCCGCAAGGCGGGCCTGCCCCCGGCCACCTATTTCTCCGGCGGCAAGCTGCAATGGATTCTGGACAACGTCGACGGGGTGCGTGAGGCCGCCGAGAGCGGCGACGCGCTGTTCGGCACCACCGACACCTGGGTGCTGTGGAACCTGACCGGGGGTCCGCGCGGCGGCGTGCACGCCACCGACGTGACCAACGCCAGCCGGACCATGCTGATGAACCTCGAGACGCTGGACTGGGACGACGAGTTGCTGTCGTTCTTCTCCGTGCCCCGTGCGATGTTGCCGAAGATCGGGCCGTCGTCGTCCCCGCAGCCCTATGGCGTGACGACCGAGACCGGGCCGGCCGGCGGTGAGGTGCCGATCGCCGGGATGCTCGGCGATCAGCACGCGGCGATGGTGGGCCAGGTGTGCCTGTCCGAAGGGGAAGCCAAAAACACCTACGGCACCGGGAATTTCCTGCTGCTCAACACCGGCGAGACGATCGTGCGGTCCGACAACGGCCTGTTGACCACCGTCTGCTATCAGTTCGGGGACGCCAAACCAGTGTACGCGCTCGAGGGTTCGATCGCGGTTACCGGGGCGGCCGTGCAGTGGCTGCGCGATCAGTTGGGCATCATCAGCGGAGCCGCCCAAAGCGAATCGCTGGCGCGTCAGGTCGATGACAACGGCGGGGTCTATTTCGTGCCCGCGTTTTCCGGATTGTTCGCGCCGTACTGGCGATCCGACGCGCGCGGCGCGATCGTCGGGCTGTCGCGGTTCAACACCAACGCGCATCTTGCGCGCGCCACGCTGGAGGCGATCTGCTACCAGAGTCGCGACGTGGTGGACGCCATGGCGGCGGATTCCGGTGTGCGCCTTGACGTTTTGAAGGTCGACGGGGGCATCACCGGCAACGACCTGTGCATGCAGATCCAGGCCGACGTGCTAGGGGTGGACGTGGTACGGCCGGTCGTCGCCGAGACGACCGCGCTGGGCGCTGCCTACGCGGCCGGCTTGGCGGTGGGGTTCTGGGCCGACCCGGCCGACCTGCGGGCCAACTGGCAAGAGGGCAGGCGGTGGGAGCCGGCGTGGAACGACGAGCAGCGCGCCGCCGGTTATGCGGGCTGGCGCAAAGCCGTGCAGCGGACCCTGGATACGGTCTCCGTAACCTGAGGGGTCACGCGACGTGACCCGATCCAGGGCCCGCTCAGCGGCACTCAGTCTTCGCCGAGGATGCCGTAGATCTCACGCCGCGCATTGTTGAGGATCTCGACGATGCGCTGCTGCTGTTCGGCGGACGCGGTGTGGGCGGACTGGCCGACCGCGCCGAACAACTGGCCTACCGCCGCCCGCAGATTCAGGTGCCCCGGGTCGGCGCCTTCGGTGATCTCGTCCCACGGCGGGGTCTCGATCTTCTCGGCCGCTGCGCGGCCCTGCTCGGTCAGCTCGAAAAGCTTCTTGCTGCCTTCGGTTTCGCTCGCGGTGATCAGGCCTTCGTCGTCGAGCAGCTGCAGCGTCGGGTACACCGAACCGGGGCTCGGCTTCCACAGTCCGTTGCTGCGCTCGGCGATCAGCTGAATCATCTCGTAGCCGTGCATCGGCCGCTCGGCCAGCAGCTTGAGGATGGCCGCTCGCACGTCACCGCGCTTGCCGCGACCCGGGCCGCCCCGGCGCCATCCGCCGCGCCGGCCACCGGGGCCGAAGCCCGGACCGAAACCGGGACCGAAGCCCGGGCCGAAACCGGGACCGAAGCCGAGCGGGCCGTCGTGCCCGCCGGCGTGGTCGCGTAGATGCTCGCGAAAGTCCCGCCGGGCCTGGCGCCGCGCTTCGTGCAGGGCGCGCCGGTCGACCGGGCCGGAGCCGAAACCGAATCCGAAGCCGGGTCGGCCGGCGAATGGACCTTCTGGGGGAGTGAATGGGTTGCTCATTGGTGTGTCCTTACGTTGGTGGGTCGCGCACCGCTCGCGCGCTACGAAACATCACGATATATCGGAAAGTATCGCGATGCAACTGGATATGTTGAACATGGCGCGTGCGTGGCCGCTGAGCTGCGGAGATCGGTGATTGCCCACCCACGGCCGGGGCGCGACGCGGTTTGCATGCGCCGGACGCGGGTACCAGCTATCGGGATGGACACCAACAACAACCTCACGGTGGGCGGCGGCCCCGCGGGCCCGGCCGCGTACGGGCGACCCGGCGGCGCGCGGCGCCCCAACGCCCGGCCGTGGGTCAATTGGGGTTTGGCGCTGGCGACGGTGCCCGGTGCCGCCCTGGTGATGCTCTTCGCGCTGGGTGCGGTCATGAGCACCGATGGCTGCAGCGATCGCAGCTGTCCCAACCTGGGCCACGGCGGGATCAATTTCGGCGTGGCGTTCTACGGCGCGCCCGCGGTCGCCGTCCTCGCCATCATCGTCTCGATTTTCACCGCCAAGCGCCGTTGGGGCATCGCGGTTCCGCTGTGCGGATGGGCATTGCTGATCGCCGACGTCGCCCTGATGGCGGCGAGCGTGGCGGGCTAGTGCGGTACTGAGAAACCGCCCGGAGCCGAGGAGTCTCCCGGGCCGGGGTGATTCGAACGCGGGTCCGGCCATCCGGGGACTTGCGGCGGCGGCGGGCCGGGCCAGGGCAGACGGGGCCGGCGTCGTGGCCACCGACCGCCCCCGCCTACGGCCCCCAAAGCT
>NZ_LZLL01000291.1:0-1391 GCF_001669335.1 Mycobacterium sp. 1245852.3
GCTCGGCTTCGCCGCGGCTGTGGTGGCGCCGGAGTGCGCCGTCGGCTGGCCGGTCTGCCTGTTGCCCAGCGTCGCCCACAGCGCCAGCGCAACCACGGCGATCACGGTGAAGGCGTACGACAGCGTCAGTCCAACCAGCGCCCGATTGCGGCCGCGCTCGCCCCGCCGGCGAATGTCTTTGATGGCGAAGTGGCCCAACACGATTCCCACCGGGGCAAGCAGGAACGCAAACACAACCGACAGCGTGGCCAGCGTGTTCACCTCGTCCGACGGCGGGCGAGCGGACGGTTGGGCGGGCGGCGGGGGCGACGCTGGGCAACAGGCAGACCGGCCAGCCGACGGCGCACTCCGGCGCCACCACAGCCGCGGCGAAGCCGAGCGCCACCGCCGCCGCGCCGCCGGAACCGTCGGTGACCCCCGAAGGCCTACAGTCGCTGGTGCTCACCGGGGAAGACGTCGCCGGCCTGATCAAGGCGCCCGGCATGTACGTCAACAAGACCTGGACGCAAACGCACGAACTGCAGCCCGGCGACAGCTTCGATCCCCCGGAATGCACCGAAGCGGTGTTCAACGGCTTGACAGCGTCCTATCGAGACAGCGGTTACCGCGCCATCTACGGCGTCGACCTGGGGCAGCACACCAACGGTTTCCCGCACGGGGTTTCGGAGTTCGTCGCGACGTTCGACAATGCCGCGGCCGCAAAGGGTTTCGTCGCCGGCGCCATCAACCACATCAACGGTTGTGCCGGCAGGCAGTTGACCTACTCGCACGGCGGCATCTCCGGCATCTACAGCGTCGGGACGCCGGTGCAGACCGGCCCGGTGACGTCGGTGCGCAGCACCCTGGGGACCGTGCAGGACAACGGGCGGACCACCGACGTCGGCGGCCAGCACACCAGCGCGCTGCGGGCCCTGGCGGCCAAGGCCAACGTCGTGGTCGACGTCGACGTCATCGGACGTGATCTCGGCGACGACGCCGCCGCCCTCGTGCAGGGCATCCTGGGCCGTATCCCGAGTTGAGCGGGCTGCCAACAGGATTGGCGGGCTACAGGACCCGAACGTCTGCCGGTGACCAGAACGCGCGCATCGACGTGATCTTGGCGTCCCCATCGAACGACATCGTCGAAATGGGCGAGATCCGGGTGCGGCTGTCACCGGCGTCGAGCGTCAGATGCCAGAAGAAGGCGGCCTCGCTGCCGCCGATCCGTATTTCGGCGAGTTCGGTGTCCTTCTTCGCGTCCTGAAACCCCGTGTAGAAGGCGCGGATGGCATCATGCCCGCGGCGGATGTCGGAGCCGATCGGGTCCTCGATGGTGGCGTCGTCGGCGTAGAGCGCCACGATGTCGTCGGCGGTGCCCGTGGCGACCAGCGCGAGGTAGCGATTGACGGTCT
>NZ_LZLL01000292.1:0-9027 GCF_001669335.1 Mycobacterium sp. 1245852.3
TTGAGGTTGACCGCAAGGTCCTGTTCCCAGTCGTCGTCGGTCAGAGACTCGGTGCGGCGCATCTGGTGTCGCCCGGCGACGTTGACCAGGACGTCAAGGCCACCGAAATCACGCACGCACTGCGCGACCGCGTCCCGGCAGGCCTGCGCCGACCCGATGTCCACCGACGCAAACCCGCCGCTTTCGATATCGGCGAAGACGTCAGCCAGGCGCCGGGCATCGCGGCCGATGCCGAAAACCGTTGCGCCCTGCCGGGAGAACAACTTTGCGGTTTCTGCGCCGAGGCCCGACGACGCCCCGGTCACCAACGCCACTTTGTCTTGTAGTGCAGCCATGCCCGTTCCGTCCTTCTTGGCGACAGTCGATTCGGCAGACTACTTGGTGGGCTCTACCAGGACCGCAACCGCACCACGCTGCCGCGCCGAAGATGCGGTGGCGCAACTATTCTCATGCCGTATCTGGCGGCGATGTCGGAGACGATGCGCTCGGCCCGCACGCGTTGCCGGATGCGGCGCACGGCGATCATCGCGAGCAGGCCGATGGCCTGCCTGCTCAGGGCGATGCGGCTGGTTCGCTTCCTCCAGCTCGGCGGCGGCGAGGCCGCGCGCCGTCCCGCGTAGTAGCCGAGGCAGGTTGCCGTCGCGAGCGCGGCGATCACCGCGATTACCGTCACCTGTCGAGCGTCCTTCGTCGCCGTCGCGCGGAGGTCACGGGTGGGCTACACCTCGGCCACCAAGTCCCGGATCGGTGGGGCCGCTCAGCGCCGGAAGACGACCCACCTCATCGCGCTGTACATGTACACCGCTTCACAGCCGCCCGCCGCCAGGCGCGACAGCTGATAGTGCACGCCGATGGCCGCGAGCGCCGTGGTAACCCCGAGGATGAAAGCCAGATAGTTGACGGCGACCACCACGGCGTAGGTCAGCACCTGAGGCCCGACCGCGGCGTGGGACCGAAAGTTCAATACGCGATTGAGGACGTAGCTGAGTGTGAAAGCGCATCCGTAAGCGATCGTCACGGCGATGGGCACCGGAAGGGCGAGCCCGCTGCGCAAGCCCGTCAGGATCGTCAGGTCGAGGCCGAAGGTGAAACCGTTGATCACACAGAAGCCCACGAGCGTCGGCGCGACGACCGCCTTCAGGCCGAACGGCAGCCGGCCGACAACCGCCTCGCACCAGTTGTGGAACCGGCCGGCCACGCCTGAGTGGCTGGCCGAGGGTTCCGCTCGCACCTGAGCACGGTGACATGACCAGGTATCTATTGGGTGATCAGTTGGCCAACTTCCACCGATCGCGCATCGTTCCTTTCGCTGCGGATTACGCCCTACGATTCGGAATGTGGACGAGATGCCCCACTACACCGGCCCGATAGATCCGGCGAACCGCAATATCTTTGGGGCATGCCTGTCGCTGATCGGGTTGGCGACGATGATGCTCGCCCTTCTGCTGCTGCTGACGGTCTCGAGCAACCGCGCTTTGGCGTTCAAATTGGAAGCCGGGTTCTTTCCGCCGTCCTCCGAATCCGCGGTGCAGTCGGCGCGCACCGAGGTCGTCATCGCGGCCGTGTTAATTGTCCTGTCGACCGCTTCGGCGATTACCGCGGTCATTTTTCGCTCGACCATCGCGTGGCGGCTCATCGGTGGCGTGACTCTGCTGGCTTTGCTCCTGGCCGGCCCCTTGCTCTGGGTCTGCTATGACATGGCATTCTGAATCCGCCGTCCTGCCACTATGATTCGTGTCAAGCGTGTCCCCGATTTCAAGGGCGAGGACGTCGTGTTGTTGGCGGCCGACGGCACCGGTATTGACACCCTGCTCGCGACGCTGGCCGACGCGCTAGGGGAGGGCTCGTCACGCCTGGCGGGCGCCGATGTCGTCCACGACTTTGTCATCGAGGCCGGTGCGGCCCACATCGAACTCTGGGACGATCGCGCCCTGTGGCGGCTGGACCCCGGGAAGGCGACCGAAATCGTCGAGAAGTTACGGGTGCTGAGTGCCAGCGGGCGCCCCGGCCACCACTACGTCGACGACATGTCGGGCCCTGCGCCCACGCTGGTGCTGTCACGCGACGAATACCTCGCGCCGAGCCGGCTGACCGCGGGCAGGGAGCCGCTGTTTGGTGACTTCGCGCCGGGCGCCGGCGACGAGTCGCCGTAAGCGTGCGGGCCGCGGGCGTGTGAAAACCCGTTGCTCATAATGGGTTTTGCAACATCGCATCAGTCAGTGGCAAAGCAGTACATTCGGTAGATCAGTTGCTCGTCTCCGAGTTTCTGGCAGATGTTCCTGAATAACCTGTCGACGTAGAAATTCGGGAGGCGGGACTGCTCTTTCAAGACCGGCAGATTATTCTCTACGCCACGCGCAACTTGTTCACTGATGTTCCTTTCGGAAACGAGCCGCATCGGGGCGTTGCGCAATTCGTGGTCCCAATTGCCGATGTCCAGGCGGCGGCGGACGTCGGCGTAAAGGAAATGGCTTCCCGGGCTCAGCACCCGAGCGACTTCGGCGAGGAAGCGGTCGAAGTCGGCGTAGCCGTGTGAGGCTTCGACGTTGATCACCACGTCGAACGATTGATCGGCGAAGGGCAGGCTCTCTGCGTTGCCCTGGACGAAGTCCAGGCCGGGCTGTTGGTGCTTTCTGCGGCAGAAGTCGATGCCGGCGGAGTTCAAGTCCAGCCCTGTATAGGAAGCTGGAGCCAGGGTGCGCACCAGGTAGGAGGCTCCGCCGCCGTGTCCGCAACTGACTTCCAATACCCGCTTGTCGGTGAGATCCACTTGGGTGGCGACGCGGTGGTATAGCTGAATGAAGTATCGGTCCGACTCGTCGGAATTCGCCAACGGCAAGCCCATCGGCGGATCCTCCTCATAACCCCAGCTGAGGAATACCAGATCATCGGTGCTGGAATAGCGCGTGGCGAAGGGGTACCAGTACCGGCTGAGGGTTGAGTTGTAGTGGTTCCAAAGGGAATACGAATACTTCGCAATGGATCTGCGGCACGTATCGAAACCCAAGCGGTCTGTGACGCTCATCGGTACAGTATGGACGCCATCCTGGCCCGGCGAGGCAGACTGACTCTTAGATGCGCTCGCCGTGTGTCAGACCGGGAAAGTGACCCCGGTCAGCTCCTCTGACACCGCCCAGAGTCGGCTCTGCAGCGCCGGGTCGTGCGACTGCTTGCTGGATCTGACGACCTTGGGGTGGCCGTGATTCTCCAAGATGCGGTCTGGTCCGTAGTACTGCCCGCCCTGCGCCGCTGAATCGGTGGCGGCCCGCAGTGTGGGCAGCGCGCCCATCTCGGCGCTCTGCGCCCACACGTTCCAAACTATTTGAGCGGGCGGCCGAATCCATGCCGGCATGTTGCGGAGCAATTCGGTCTTCGACCCGCCCGGGTGTGCGGCCAGCGCGACAGTCGCAGTGCCGTTGCGGGCCAACCGGCGCTGTAGCTCGTAGGTGAACAACAGGTTTGCCAGTTTGGACTGCCCGTAGGCCTTGACGCGGTTGTAGGCGCGTTCCGACTGCAGATCATCGAAGTTGATTTTCGCCAGGGTGCGATGTCCGACGCTGCTGACGGTCACCACCCGTGAGCCGTCGGTCTGCAGCAGTCGGTCTAGGAGCAACCCCGTCAATGCGAAGTGACCGAGATGGTTTGTGCCTAATTGCAATTCGAACCCGTCCTGGGTGCGGGCCTTATCCGTGTAACAGACGCCGGCGTTGTTGATCAGTAGGTCGATACGTTGGTGCACCGACTTGATCTGCTCGGCGGACTTGCGGATCGCCCGCAACGACGTGAGGTCCAGATGCTGTATCGCGACGCTGGCGTTTGGATGTTGGGCGGTGATCCGGGCCGCAGCATCCTTGCCCTTGTCGGGGTGACGCACCGCGAGCACCACATCGGCGCCTTTGCCCGCCAGCGCGACCGCGGTGTGGAAGCCGATCCCGGTGTTGGCCCCGGTGATGACGGCGACGCGGCCGGATTGGTCGGGAATATCGACGACGGTCCACTTGGTCCTCATCGGTCGTTCTCCTTGGACTCACAGGGCAGTTGGGAGGTCTGACGACCGTGTCCGAATGTCAATCTTCACCTGCGGCTGCCGTCGGAATGCCCCGGCCCGCGCCGTCATCGCCACCGCCGGTGGCGGCCGGTCGGCGTCGTGTTCGCTCGGACGCCCGGCCCAGCGACCGCACCAGCAAACCGTATAAGCCTGGGCCGAAGGGCCATTGGGTCACAATTGCCCCGGTCGCTCCGCGATAATAGTTGTGCGCCGACCCCCATACCGTGCGGTTTACCTGTTTTTGAAGCCATGCGTGATATCGATCCGTCCAGCTGTGCTTCACTTCGATCGCCGTGATGCGTTGCCGCTGCATCCGCTTGACCGCATGGACGATGTACCCGGCCTGGTGCATCAGCATCGACAGGACTACCGCGCCATTGGTCCCAGGTCCGTACATCATGAAGAAATTGGGGAACGTTGGAACCGTGATGCCAAGGAAGGCTTTCGGTTCTTCCTGCCAGAATTCTTGCAGCATCTGGCCGCTGCTCCCCCGAACCTCCATGGTCCCGAGATAATTCGTTGCTTGAAAACCGGTAGCCATCACCAGTACGTCGATGCGCCGTTCGACGCCCGCATCATCGACGACGCCGGTCGGCGTCACCGAGGCGACGGCATTCGATACCAGCTCGACGTTATCGAGCTTGAGCGATGGATAGAAGGTCGAGTTGAAAACCAAGCGCTTACCCCAAAACGGGTAGCTGGGCGTCACCGCCTTCTTGAGATCGGGCCGGTCCCGAAATTCCTTCTCAATGTGCTTCAGGGCGGATTTTTGCCCAGCGGAATGAAACAACGTTCCCTGCCGAAAAGGGGCACCCCGAAGGTAGAACGCCTCGGCCAACGCCAGCCACTTCACCCGCGCCCAGCGGTACCGCCACGGGGTGCCCAGCGCGGCTCGCTGTCTGGGCGTGTAATCACGCGCGTCCTTCGGTACAACCCAACCTGGCTCGCGTTGAAACACGTAGAGCTGCTTTACGATCGGCGCTAGTTCTGGCACGATCTGGGTCCCCGTCGATCCGGTCCCCACTACCGCGACTGTCAGATCCCGGAGATCATGCTCAGAGTCCCAGCGCGACGAGTGGAACTTGGGACCTTGAAATGAATCCAATCCGGGCCACGTCGGGTATTTCGGAATGTTCAGGAATCCCGTCGCTCCGACCAGGGCATGGCACCATGTCGCTTCCCCCGTGCTGAGCGTCAGATGGTAGATATGCGCCGCTTCGTTCCATCGCGCGGACTTGACTCCCACGCCACAGTGCAGATGAGAACGCAGGCCGAACTCATCGATGGTGTCGTTGAGGTACCGCAGAAGCTCGGGTTGCTTGGCGTGGGTTCTGCTCCACCGGTGTTGCTTGAAGGGATACGAGTAGACGAACGAGACCGTGTCCACTTCGGCGCCGGGGTACCGGTTGTACCACCAGGCGCCGCCGGGCTGCTCAGCCTGTTCATAGATCGTGAAGGTGTCGATGCGGGCCTTTTTCAGCAGCACCGCTAGGCCGATGCCTCCGAATCCTGCGCCAACTATCACGATCCGGGGCGTCCCGACGCCGCCGAAGGGGCCCGCCGCGCTCATGGATTCCGATCCACACCGTGAGTAGCGATCGGGTTGCGGCGGTTGGCGTGCCCCAACCCCCCGGCGCACCATTCTTGTTGCAGCACGGCGAATCTCGGTGGCGTCACTTGCCGGCCGTCAACGGCAAGAGTTGTCCGGCCGGGCCCAAGCACCTGTGCGTTGGGAATCATTGATGGAGGTCCGTTTGCTCGGCGCGTACACCGGGCTGGAGTAGCCCGAGCAAACGCAGGTCGGTGGCATACTTGATGATCGTCGACGCGGAAATACCTGGAATGTCGTTGTCTGGACCAAGATTTGCTGTGCGCACAGCAGCTCGGAATCGATCCACCGGCGCAAAGGAGCCCACTGTCGGTTCCGGTGGCCGCCGGTCCTTGGTGTCACCCATCAGCGCCAGCAACATGGACAGCACCGAGTGTTGGCGCTGTCGCTCCGGCAAAGCACGCAATCCGACCTCGAATCGGTCTAACCACTGGCCGAAGTCGTCGATGCGCTCGATCGGATAACCGGCCTCGATCAGCCAGTCCACAAATTGGTCAAGCCCGGCGCCATCATCGTGCGGGTTCATCACGTGATAGGTCTCGAACCCCTCAGCGCCTTGTGCGCCCAGCGCGGCAATCGCCTCAGACACGAAATCGACTGGCAGTCCGTCATAGTGCGCACGTTGCCGGTTTCCGGCCTCATCCAGCTGGTAAAAAGAACGCGGTGCGACGCCGGTGGCGACCACGCTGAGCACCATCCGGGTGATCATGTCCGTCAGATTGAGCTGGGCCGAATAGGTGGTGTCGGCCAGGATCATGCCGCTGCGGAACACCGCAGTCGGCATCCCGCATAGGTCGTGGGCCTCGCGCAGTAAGACCTCACCGGCCCACTTGCTATTGCCGTAGCCGTTGGCGTAGCTGTCGTCGACGATGCGGTGGGCGCTGATCAGCCGGATGTCGGCATCCTCGGTGAACATCGAGGGCTCGATCTGACGGCCGACGTCGTATGTCGAGACGAATGTGTAGCGCTTGAGCTTCGTAGTGAGCGCAAGGCGGATCAGGGTGGCGGTGCCCACGACATTGGGTCCGAAGAGTTCACGGTAGGGCAGGACGAGGTTGACCAAGGCCGCGCAATCGACGATCAGATCCACGCTGGCGGCCAGGCGCTGCCAAGCCAGCGCATCTATGCCCAGACTGGATTTGCTCGTGTCCCCGGCGATGACCTCCAGACGGTCGGCGGCTAGTTCACGGAAGTGCCGCAGCATTTCCCTGTCCTTGCTGTCGAAGGTGCGATCCAGTCGTTGCCGCGCATGGTCGTCGGAGTCGGCCCTTATCAAGCAGATCAGCTTGCCGCCTCGCGGTTCGAGCTTTTTCAGCCATTCCAGGACGAGGTAGCGCCCGAGGAAGCCGGTTGCCCCGGTCAGTAAGACTGTTCGGACTTCGGCGCTCGTGCCGGGCAGCGTCGGCGCGGCGGACAGCGTGGCGGCGTCGATGAATTTGTCTAGCGTGAGATCGCTGGCGTGCACCTCGGTGGGGGTGTCACCGTGCACGGACGCAAAGCTGGGTCCGTGGGCATCGCCCTCGGGCATCGAGCCAACGATCAGGTGTTGACGCAGACCGGTGACCGTCGGTGCGTCGAACACGGCGCGCACCAAAAGGTCGGCGTTCAGCCTGGAGTTAATCGCTGCGACCAAGCGCATTGCCGACAACGAATCCCCGCCCAACTCGAAGAACGAGTCGTCGACTCCGACCCGTTCCAGCCCGAGTACCTGAGCATAGATACCGGCGAGGGCCTCCTCGACCGCATCCGAGGGAGCGCGGTACCTGTCGATGCCGCGATACTCCGGTACCGGCAGAGCGCGCCGGTCAAGCTTGCCCGAGGTGGTCAGTGGGAAAACGTCGAGCACTACATAATGCGCGGGAACCATGTAATCAGGCAACTGCTCGGTCACTCGCTCGCGCAGGGCGCTGAGTGCGGAGTTGGTGTGGGGATTATTGGTGAGCGCGGCGCGATGCCGGGTGTCGTCGGAGGGCAGGTACAGGTCGCTCAGGGGTGAGAGTTCCGCGGAGGCTGGGTCATTCGCTGAAATGAATACAGCGTCGAGGGTTCCGGATTCGGCGCCCCACGTGACGGCGACGCGGTATCCGGCGGTTCGGCCGATCCGGTGCAACTGTTCTGGCGTGGTGGTGTTTCGGATTTCGGCGGCTTCGGCGAAGGCTTCGTCCAGCGATAGTCCCGCGGTGATTGCTCGTTCGATGTGGACGTCGGTGGCCAGACCGGTGCGAGGGATCTCGGTGACGCGGACGGCACCGGGACGCCGGGACGTCAGCCGATTGCACAGGTCTTGCGGGCTATGGAATTGGTTCCACGTCCAAGCGGGAACAGCGGCCACTGAGCGTACCGGGACGGGAGCGGTATGGGCGACGACGTCGTAGCGATACCGAGTCAGTTCGTTGTCGGCCAACCCGCGTTTGACGCGGATGTCGACCCCCGTCACCTTCGGGTGACTAGCGGCCCAGGCGGTGAAAAACTCTGGCGCCACGAGCAATTCGGCGTCGCTGAGGATCGCCCGGTGTACGCGTTCGCGAATCTCGGCAGCGTCGGTGCCTGCGGTGCGGGCGAGTGCCACAGCGGCCTGGAACGCCCTGTGCAGACTGTGGTTACGAACGTCCCCGATGAAAAGTGTCCCGCCGGGGGCCAGTAGATCGACCGCGTTGTCCAACAGGCCGGTCAGATATTCCCGGTTAGGGAAGTACTGGATGACCGAGTTGAGGATGATGGTGTCGAAATAACCCGGGCGAAGCGCTTCGGTGACGTGGGCCGGCTGAGTCAGCAACTGGACTCGATCACGCCACGGGATCTGCAGTTGGTCCAGTGACCGACCAAGTTTGTCGATGGCCACCTTCGACATGTCGGTGGCTACGTAATGGTCGCAATGCGGGCCGATCTGTGACAGCAACAAGCCCGAACCCACACCGATTTCCAAAACCCGTCGCGGTTGCGTCTCCATGATCCGATCCACCGTGGCCGCGCGCCACTCCACCATCTCCCCGCGCGGAATCGGGTCACCGGTGTAGCTGCTGTTCCAGCCCCGGAAATCGGCACCGAACGCTGACTCTTCGGCTTCATCTCCATACACGTCGTCCCAGATGTGTTGCCATTCTTCGACAATTTCGGCGTTATGGTCAGGTGCGATGGTGCGATCGAGGGTGAGGTATGCGACGAGCCGTTTGTCTCCGGGTTGGTCTTCGCGGGCGATGACGACTGCCTGCTTGATGCTCTCGATTCGGTTCAAGGCGGCTTGGATTTCGCCGAGTTCGATGCGATACCCGCGAATCTTGACCTGCTCATCGGCGCGGCCCACATAGCGCAACTGCCCATCGGGTGTCCAGCACACCAAATCCCCGGTGCGATACATCCGCGCACCCGC
>NZ_LZLL01000293.1:0-1847 GCF_001669335.1 Mycobacterium sp. 1245852.3
GCGCGCGTTCGAGATCATGCTGACCGGCCGCGACATCACCGCCGAAGAGGCCGAGCGTATCGGGCTGGTGTCCAACCAGGTGCCCGACGAGCAGCTGCTGGACACCTGCTACGCCATCGCCGCGCGGATAGCAGCCTTCTCCCGCCCGGGAATCGAGTTGACCAAGCGCACGCTGTGGAGTGGACTGGACGCCGGTAGCCTGGAAGGGCACATGCAAGCCGAAGGCTTGGGACAGCTATTCGTCCGCCTGCTCACCGCCAACTTCGAAGAAGCGGTTGCCGCGCGTGCAGAACGACGACCAGCGGTGTTCACCGACGACAAATAGTCGTCTTTTCCACAAGGAGAGCGATCGTGATCACGGCCACGGACCTCGAGGTCCGCGCTGGTGCGCGCATCCTGCTCTCACCGGACGGTCCCGACCTGCGCGTGCAGCCCGGCGACCGCATCGGGCTGGTGGGCCGCAACGGCGCCGGCAAGACCACCACCCTGCGCATCCTGGCGGGGGAGACCGAACCCTATGCCGGCGCGATCAACCGAGTCGGTGAAATCGGTTACCTGCCACAGGATCCCAAAGAGGGGGACCTCGACGTGCTGGCCCGCGACCGGGTCCTGTCGGCCCGCGGGCTCGACGTGTTGCTGACCGACCTGGAAAAGCAGCAGGCGCTGATGGCCGAGGTCGCCGACGACGACGCCCGCGACCGCGCGATCCGCCGCTACGGCCAGCTCGAGGAGCGTTTCGTCGCGCTGGGCGGCTACGGCGCGGAAAGCGAAGCCAGCCGCATCTGCGCGAGTCTCGGCCTGCCGGAACGGGTGCTGACGCAGCAGCTGCGCACCCTGTCCGGCGGACAGCGCCGCCGGGTGGAACTGGCCCGCATCCTGTTCGCCGCGTCCGAGGGCGGCGCGGGGATGTCGGGTTCGTCGACCACGCTGCTCCTCGACGAGCCGACCAACCACCTGGACGCGGATTCCATCGGCTGGCTGCGCGACTTCCTGCGCGCGCACACCGGCGGGCTGGTGATCATCAGCCACAACGTCGACTTGCTCGCCGACGTCGTCAACCGGGTCTGGTTCCTGGACGCGGTGCGCGGCGAGGTCGACGTGTACAACATGGGCTGGCAGAAGTACCTGGACGCGCGGGCCACCGACGAGCAGCGCCGCCGCCGGGAACGCGCGAACGCCGAACGCAAGGCCACCGCGCTGCGCTCGCAGGCCGCCAAGCTCGGCGCCAAAGCCACCAAAGCCGTTGCCGCACAGAACATGTTGCGTCGCGCCGACCGGATGATGGCCGCGCTCGACGACGAGCGGGTGGCCGACAAGGTGGCCCGCATCAAGTTTCCGAACCCGGCACCGTGCGGGCGCACACCGCTGGTGGCCACCGGCCTGAGCAAGTCCTACGGGTCGCTGGAAGTGTTCACCGGCGTCGACCTGGCGATCGACCGCGGCTCGCGGGTGGTGGTGCTGGGCCTCAACGGCGCCGGCAAGACCACGCTGCTGCGGATCCTGGCCGGCACCGAGGCCCCCGATACCGGAGGCCTCGAGCCCGGCCACGGGCTGCGGATCGGCTACTTCGCCCAGGAGCACGACACCCTCGACAACGATGCGACCGTGTGGGAGAACATCCGGCACGCCGCACCGGATTCCGGCGAGCAGGATCTGCGCGGCCTGCTGGGAGCGTTCATGTTCAGCGGCCCCCAGCTCGACCAGCCGGCGGGCACGCTGTCCGGCGGTGAGAAGACCCGGCTCGCACTGGCCGGTTTGGTGGCTTCCACCGCCAATGTGCTGTTGCTCGACGAACCGACGAACAACCTCGATCCGGCCTCGCGCGAACAGGTGCTCGACGCGCTGCG
>NZ_LZLL01000294.1:0-871 GCF_001669335.1 Mycobacterium sp. 1245852.3
CATGGTCAGGGCATCCGCGGGCCAGTCCAGGCCGAAATCACGCGCCTGCTTGTTGAACGGACGCTTCCGCACGAGCATCAAGTTGCGGGTGCTGAACAGGGGACGACCCAGGCGGTACAACCCGACCGGAACCAGCTCGTCGCTGCCATACCTGGTGAGGTCACGCCGGAGCAGATCGAGGTATGCAAACCGCGTGTCGTGATCGGTCACGGCCAAAACTGCCCCTTACTCCGCATGCCAGTACTACCGGTTGAGAGCCTAGACGTCCCTCGACGCCGTCAACGCGTTTCGCAGTGTATCGGTCACCGGCGGCTCAGCGACTTCGCCCAGCTTGAGCGTCGGGGACGCAGCGCCCGGAGCGAGCGAATTCCTCCAGCAGATCGACGGCGTGACCTGCGCTCTCGGAGGGCTTGCTCATTCGGGTGGAGAGCTCACGGGCGCGAGTGAGGTACTCGGGCGCGAGGATTTTGCGCAGGTCGGCGACGAGGGTTTCGGGCGTAGATGCCGAGAACCGCCGGGACGTACCGACCTTCAACCGCTTGACGCGCGACCCCCACATCGGCTGATCACCCGCCGTCCACAGGATCAGCGTGGGAATGCCTGCCCGCAGGCCCGCCGCCGTGGTGCCCGAGCCGCCGTGATGAACGATGGCGCGGCAGGCGGGAAAGATCGTCGCGTAGTTGACCGGGCCTACCGACTTGACGTGGTCGAACTGTGGCACGTCGCTGAAGTCGGTGCCGCCGAAGCAAATTAGCGCCCGCTCGCCCAGCCGCGCGCATGCCGCGGCGATCATCGTGACCGTGTCGGCGGGCGATTCGAGCGCGATGCTGCCCGAGCCGAAGCAAATCGGCGGTGTTCCCGACGCGATCCG
>NZ_LZLL01000295.1:0-2172 GCF_001669335.1 Mycobacterium sp. 1245852.3
GGCCCGGTGGCCCGGCACTTCTTAGCTCCAGGGGTTGGGGCCCCAGCGTCGGGTAGCGTCGGGCCCGTGACCGCAACGCCGCGCGAATTCGACATTGTGCTGTATGGGGCGACGGGCTTCGTCGGGAAACTCACCGCCGAATACCTGGCCGGCTCGGCGCCGGACAAGCGGATAGCACTGGCCGGCAGATCGGCCGACCGCCTACGCGCCATCCGCGACACGTTGGGCGAAGCGGCGCAGTCGTGGCCCATTGTGAACGCCGACGCGTCCTCGCCCTCGACGCTCGATGAGATGGCGGCCCGCACCCAGGTCGTCATCACCACGGTCGGGCCCTACACCCGCTACGGGTTGCCGCTGGTGGCCGCCTGCGCCGCCGCCGGCACCGACTACGCCGACCTGACCGGCGAGGCGATGTTCGTCCGCGACAGCATCGACCTGTATCACAAGCAGGCCGCGGACACCGGCGCGCGCATCGTGCACGCGTGCGGATTCGATTCCGTCCCTTCGGACCTCAGCGTGTACGCGCTCTACCGGACCGCGCGCGACGGCGGCGCGGGAGAACTCGTCGACACCGACCTGGTGGTCCGCTCCTTCTCGGGCGGCATATCCGGGGGCACCGTCGCCTCGATGTTGGAAGTGCTGGACACCGCCTCGCGCGATCCCGACGCCCGCCGCCGACTCGCCGATCCGTACACCCTGACCACCGACCGCAGCGCCGAACCCGAGATCGGCCCCCAGCCCGATCTGCCCCTGCGCCGCGGTGGCCGGATCGCGCCGGAACTGAGCGGCCTGTGGACGGCGGGTTTCCTGATGGCGCCGTACAACACCCGAATCGTGCGGCGCAGCAATGCCTTGCTGGACTGGGCCTACGGCCGCCAGTTGCGTTACAGCGAAAGCATGAGCCTGGGCTCGTCGCCGCTGGCCCCCGTGGCGTCCGCTGTGGTGGGCGGGGTGGGTGCCGCCACCTTCGGACTGGGCAGCCGCTACTTCCGGTTGCTGCCGCGCCGGCTGGTGGAGCGCATCGTGCCCAAGCCCGGCACCGGCCCGAGCGAGAAGGCCCGGGAACGCGGCTACTACCGGATCGAGACGTTCACCACCACGACCACCGGCGACCGGTTCGTGGCGCGCATGGAGCAGCGTGGGGACCCGGGCTACAAGGCGACTTCGGTGTTGTTGGGGGAGTGCGGCCTCGCGCTGGCGCTGGACCGCGACAAGCTCCCCGACCTGCACGGCGTCCTCACGCCCGCGGCAGCGATGGGCGACGCACTGCTGGACCGTTTCCCGGCCGCGGGCGTCACATTGGAGGTAGAGCGGCTGGCCTAGTGACCCGGGTCACGCATTTTGGGCGCTTACACGTGGGTAAACACCGCTCCCTAGAATTGACGGGTGACCGCCAGCCGCAGCCCCGCCACTGACCTGCCCAAGTCGTGGGACCCAGCTGCGGCCGAAAGCGCGATCTATCAGAAGTGGGTGGACGCGGGTTACTTCGCGGCGGACCCGAACAGCGCCAAGCCCGGGTATTCGATCGTGCTGCCCCCGCCGAACGTGACCGGCAGCCTGCACATGGGCCACGCGCTCGAGCACACCATGATGGACGCCCTGACGCGGCGCAAGCGAATGCAGGGCTACGAGGTGCTGTGGCAGCCGGGCATGGATCATGCCGGCATCGCGACGCAGAGCGTGGTCGAAAAGCAACTCGCAATCGACGGCAAGACCAAAGAGGACTTCGGCCGAGAGCTGTTCATCGAGAAGGTCTGGGACTGGAAGCGGGAGTCCGGCGGCGCCATCGGTGCCCAGATGCGCCGGCTCGGCGACGGCGTGGACTGGAGCCGCGACCGGTTCACCATGGACGAGGGGCTGTCCCGAGCGGTCCGGGCGATCTTTAAGCGCCTCTACGACGCCGGGCTGATCTATCGGGCCGAACGGCTGGTCAACTGGTCGCCGGTGCTGCAGACGGCCATCTCGGACATCGAGGTCGACTACCAGGAGGTGGAAGGCGAGCTGGTGTCGTTCCGGTACGGATCGATGGACGACTCGCAGCCACACATCGTGGTGGCCACCACCCGGATGGAAACGATGCTCGGCGACACCGCGATCGCGGTGCATCCCGACGACGAGCGCTACCGGCATCTGGTCGGCACCAACCTGGCGCACCCGTTCGTGGACCGTCAG
>NZ_LZLL01000296.1:0-5263 GCF_001669335.1 Mycobacterium sp. 1245852.3
AACCCGGGGCGGGTGTCAGCGGTGATAGAGGAGACGCTGCGGTCTGCGCCCGTCGACGGTGATCGACATCGCCGCCGAGACCGGCTACGACGGGTTGCCCGCCACCGACACCGACGAGCTGGCGACGTGGTTTCGCACCCGCTCGCACAGCGGCTCGCTGGAGCGCTACCTGGAACCGTTCTCGCACACCGTCGCGGTGATGCAGACGCCCGACGCGCTGTACCGCGTGGCCTACGAGTGCGTCGAGGACCTGGCCGCCGACTCCGTGGTCTACGCCGAGGTGCGGTTCGCGCCCGAGCTGCACATCAACCGCGGGCTGTCCTTCGATGAGATCGTCGATGCGGTGCTGGACGGATTCGCCGCCGGGGAGAAGGCGTGCGCGGCCGCGGGCCGGCCCATCAAGGTGCGGCTGTTGGTCACCGCGATGCGGCACGCCGCGGTGTCACGGGAGATCGCCGAGCTGGCCATCCGCTTCCGCGACAAGGGGGTGGTGGGCTTCGACATTGCCGGTGCCGAGGCCGGCAACCCGCCGACCCGGCACCTGGACGCGTTCGAGTACATGCGAGACCACAACGCGCGCTTCACGATTCATGCCGGTGAGGCGTTCGGGCTGCCGTCCATCCACGAGGCGATCGCGTTCTGCGGGGCCGACCGGCTGGGCCACGGGGTGCGCATCGTCGACGACATCGACGTCGCGGGCGACGGGAGCGTCCGGTTGGGACGGCTGGCGTCGATCTTGCGGGACAAGCGAATTCCGCTGGAGCTGTGCCCCAGTTCCAACGTGCAGACCGGCGCCGTCAACAGCATCGCCGAGCATCCGTTCGACCTGCTGGCGCGCACGCGGTTCCGGGTGACCGTCAACACCGACAACCGATTGATGAGCGACACCACGATGAGCCTCGAAATGCACCGGCTCGTCGAGGCTTTCGGCTACGGGTGGAGCGACCTGGAGCGGTTCACCATCAACGCGATGAAGTCGGCGTTCATCCCGTTCGACGAGCGGCTAGCGCTCATCGACGAGGTGATCAAGCCGCGCTACGCGGTTCTGATCGGCTGACGAGGCGAAACTCGCCGCCGCCCCGCGGCGGCGAGTTTCGCCTTCGGCGTTAGCGCGTCAGCCGGTGGCCGGTGCGCCGGCCGGTGACGGCTTCGTAGATGGCGATCAGGACGACCGCTGCGGCGACGCCGATGAAGAACGGAATCCAGGCGATTCCGCCGTTGGCGTTGTGGTACCCGAACTGGCTGGCCACCGCCGAGCCGATCAGGCCGCCCACGGCCCCGAGCACGACCGTCATGATCATGCCGACGTTCTGCTTGCCCGGCATGACCAGGCGCGCCACCACACCGATGACCGCGCCCACGATGATGGCGAGGATAATTGATCCAATCATTGCTGCTCCCGTTCGTAGCGGCGCCCCGTGTGAGCCCCGTCTTCAACGCGGGTTCCCCTAATCGACGGGCTTGTAACGCAATTCGCCGGGGCCGAACCGCGGCCAGGCTCACGTTTGGTGACTGCGCGCGGTTGCCAGCTGCCCCGATTGACACTGAGATACAAGATAGATACAGTAAGAGTGCAAGCTGCAACCGATAAGGATGGCCCGGCATGCCCATCGCAACGACGGGGTCGCTGACCCCCGACCTGGACCCGACGGTTCCCGCGCCGCCGACCAACGTGGCCGACTACGGGTTCGAGGGCCGCTTCGACGAGTGGGCCGACTGCGATGGTGCGGCCCGCTATTTCGAGTACTCCAAGGCCGCCAACCCGATCGGCTCCGGCCACGCGCCGCAGGTCCCGATCGAGCGGTTCGGGCCCGAGCTGTACCTGGACGCGCCGACCGGCGTCCTCCCGCTGGATTTGTCCGAGGATCTGGGCATCACCGGGCCGGCAACCAGCCCCGCGCTGTTGGCCAACTTCGTGCGCATTCGCGCCGGCGAGCACGTCGACACCGCCCCCAACGCCACCTCGCAGTTGTTCTACGTGCTCTTCGGCCGGGGGATGGCGGCCGTCAACGGCCGGCTGATCGCCTGGGAAAAGGGTGATTTCGTGACCCTGCCCGCCGGGACGCGCTCGGTGTTGCACGCCGACGCAGAGGCCGCCATGTACTGGGTGCACGACGAGCCGCTGCTGCGCTACCTGGGCGTCGAGGCGACCCAGCCGCGCTTCCGTGCCACCAGGTTTCGCCGCGCCGACGCGGTGGCCAAGCTGGAGGAGATCGCCGCCCGGCCTGGCGCCAACGACAAGAGCCGCGTCAGCGTGCTGCTGGCCAACGCCGACCAAGAGCAGACCCTGACCATCACCCACGTGCTGTGGGCGATGTTCGGCGTCCTGCCGCCGCATCAGGAGCAGCGCCCGCACCGGCACCAGTCGGTGGCGCTCGACCTGATCCTCGACGCCCCCGAACACGGGTGCTACACCCTGCTGGGCACCCGCCTCGACCGGCGCGGCGACATCGTCGACCCGATCCGGGTGGACTGGCAGGCCGGCGGCGCGTTCACCACCCCGCCGGGGCTCTGGCACGCCCACTACAACGAGAGCGACCGGCCCGCCCACCTGATCCCCGTTCAGGACGCCGGGCTGCACACCCATCTGCGCAGCCTCGACATCAAGTTCACCCAGCGCCGCGACCTGGCCGGCTGACCGCCCGGCCGGGCCATGCACCGCCGGCGTTCGGCGCATAGTGTGGCTGGACATGAAGTTGCCGCTGCTGGGTCCGGTGTCGCTGACCGGCTTCCAGAACGCCTGGTTCTTCTTGTTCCTGCTGGCCGTGCTGTTGGTGATCGGGATCTACGTCGCGATGCAATTCGCCCGCCGCCGCCGGGTGCTGCGGTTCGCCAACATGGAGGTGCTGGAGCGGGTCGCGCCGTCGCGGGCGGGGCGGTGGCGGCACGTGCCGACGATCCTGCTCGCCGCGTCGCTGGTACTGCTGACGACCGCGATGGCGGGGCCGACGTCCGACATCCGGATCCCGCTCAATCGCGCGGTGGTCATGCTGGTCATCGACGTCTCCGAGTCGATGGCCTCCACCGACGTCCCCCCGAACCGGCTGGCCGCCGCCCAGGTGGCAGGGAAGAAGTTCGCCGATGAGCTCACGCCGGCCATCAACCTGGGGCTGGTCGAGTTCGCCGCCAACGCCTCGCTGCTGGTCGCGCCGACGACGAACCGCCAGGCCGTCAAGGCCGCGATCGACGGCCTGAAGCCGGCGCCCAAGACCGCCACCGGGGAGGGGATCTTCACCGCGCTGCAGGCGATCGCGACCGTCGGCTCGGTGATGGGCGGCGGGGAAGGCCCACCGCCCGCGCGGATCGTGCTGGAGTCCGACGGCGCCGAAAACGTGCCGCTGGACCCCAACGCGCCCCAGGGCGCGTTCACCGCGGCCCGGGCCGCCAAGAACCAGGGGGTGCAGATCTCGACGATCTCCTTCGGCACCCCCTACGGCACCGTCGAGTACGAGGGCGCCACCATTCCGGTTCCCGTCGACGACCAGACGCTGCAGGAGATCTGCAAGATCACCGACGGCCAGGCGTTTCACGCCGACAGCCTGGAGTCGCTCGAGAGCGTGTATTCGACGCTGCAGCGCCAGATCGGCTACGAGACCGTCAAGGGCGACGCCAGCGCCGCCTGGATGCTGCTCGGGGCGGTAGTGCTGGCCGGGGCCATCCTGGCCGGCCTGGTGCTGAACAGCAGGCTGCCGGCCTGACCGGTCAGGCCGGCAGCCGCCGGTTGATCAGCAGGGCCAGCGCCGTGGCGATCAGGGCGGTGATGACGCCCAGGCGCAGCCAGCCGGCGCTGCCGGGGCCGGGCACGGTGCGGTAGCCGATGTCGTTTTCGATGGCGTTGTAGCTCTTGTTGAGTTCGGCGAGGTTGGTGGCGGTGTAGGACTGCCCGCCGGACAGCCGCGCGATCGTCTTCATCTGGTCGGTCGAGACGGGGACCGCGACCCGCTGCCCGTTCATCTCGATCTCGCCGCCCTTGGTGCCGAACGAGATGGTCGAGATCGGCACGCCCTGATCCTTGGCCAGTCGCGCCGCGGTGTAGGCGCCGTCGTGCGGGTCGCTGGGGTTGGTCGGCTTGTTCTCACCGCCGTCGGACAGCAGCACGATGCGGGCCGGGGGCGGAGTGTCACCGCCGGTGACGGCGGTGGCGCTGACCGCGTGCAGGGCGGTGAAGATGGCCTCACCGGTGGCCGTGCCGTCGGCGAACTCCAGCTTCTTGAGCGCTTCCAGGGTGGCCTGGTGCTGCGGCGTCGGGGGCACCAGCAGGTAGGGCGTCCCGGCGAAGCCGACCAGCCCCAGGTTGATGCCCGGCGTCAGCTGGCTGGCGAACTGGCTGGCCGCCTGCTCGGCGGCCTTCAGCCGGTTGGGCTCGACGTCGGTGGCCCGCATGGAGTTCGACATGTCGATGATCAGCACCACGCAGGCCCGGTTGCGCGGGATGCGCATGTCGTGCGTCGGGGTGGCCAGCGCGATGGTCAACAGGATCAGCGACAGCAGCGCGACCGCGATCGGGATGTGCCGCCACAACGGCTGCGGCACCGCCGAGTCGGTGTAGCGGTGCAGGCGGCGCCGGCGCCGGGCCTGGGCGAGGAGGTAGACGGCGAGCAGCGTCAGCGGGACCAGGCCGAACAGCAGCAGGCCCGGCCGCTGGAAGCCGTAGAGGGGTAGCGGGCCGATGCCGGGCAGCGACACTTGCCCTCACCTTCCCGTCTGAACCCGTCCTGATGCTGCCCGCCAGTAAAGAGGAGACTTGATAGACCGTCAAACGCGCGGCGCCTATTCGCGCCTGAGCCGCCCGTCGATGAACTGCTCCAGCTTCTCCCACTCCCGGACCGCCGCGGCGTACGGGGGCGTGGGCTTGGCGATCGAGTCGGGCTCCAGCACGTAGGCCACCAGCTTGCCCAGCGGCCGGCCCGTGTCCAGCGCCTTGTCGACGGTGGTCTCCTCGGAGTAGTCCCCGATGTCGCGGAGCAGCTCGACGGCCAGGTCGAGCTGGTCGCGATCCACCGCGTCGGGCCCGTCGGCGAAGTCGTCGCCCAGCCCGGACAGCACGTAGATGTTGTCGTCGGTGACCTCGACCGACAGCGACCCGTCGGTGGCGGCGGTGCGGATGTCGTCGTAGGTGCTCAGGTCGGCCAGGTCGTGGTCGTGCTCGTCGGCGAGGTAGCGCGCCAGCGCCCGCTCCGAACCGAACACGCTGATCCGTCCGTTGCGGCCCAGGAAGATCGGGCGATCGTCGAGGTAGCAGCGCAGCGTGTAGAAGGTGCCC
>NZ_LZLL01000297.1:0-1588 GCF_001669335.1 Mycobacterium sp. 1245852.3
CTGCTCGCCGCGCAGCACCTGTCCGACGTGGCGGGGCAAGATCACCGTCTCGGCATCGATGCGCCGCAGCAGGCCCATGGCCAGCAGCTGGGGCACCGGCCGGTCGGTGGGCGCGCCAGGCGCGGCGTCGCGTGTGCGTCCCATCGGCGAGCCTTCGAGAAGTTTCTCCAGCACGTCGAGTTGTGCCTCGGTGAGGTCGTCGATCAGGGCGGCGATCTGTTCGGCGCTGCGCGAGGTGTCCTCGAGGATGACCTGGCCCGGATGCCACGGCATGCCCGTCGCGGCGTCGGCGGCCACCCGAAGCGCGGCCTCGCCCCACACCAGGGCGCGTTGCCGCAGGTCGTCGACGGCATCCAGCACGTCGGTCTCGGGGGCGCGGTCACCGATCAGCGCCAGCAGCTTCGGCGTGGGCACCGGCTCGGCGTCGGCCTGCAGCACCAGCAACGCGTCGAGCACGGCCAGCCGCAAAAAGTCCAGGTCGTCGGTGCCGGCCTTGATCGACTGGCGGGCCTGGGCGCGGGCGGCCAGCGCGGCGATGCTGCCGGGTGGGGGCTGGGCGAGGTCCGGCCGCAATTCCAACAGTCGGATCAGCTGCTCATCGGATAACTCGGCCAGCCACGACCCCAGCGGGATATCCGGGGTGTTGTCGGTCATTGCTGACCAGCGTAAAGCAGGTCGCGGCCACCCAGCAGACCTCGACAACCCGGCGACTCACCAGCGTGGTGAACACCGGCGCGCACGGCAACGCGTCTCGAACTCCGGTCTTGCGCCACATGCGGTTCGGCCACCTGTAAGAATGGACCTCGTGGCTGACACTGCTGAGGGCAAAGCCCGCAAGACCAAGTACGTCGACAACGGCTGGCCGACGACGGACCCCGACGACCACGCGGTCAGTGAACTCGTGACCGATCGCACGGGTGCGCTGTCTCCCTTCGGCGAGCTGGTGTTTCCGCTGCCCTCCACCGATCTGCCCTACCTGCACCCGGTCACCGTCGTCAATCGGTAGGTCGCCAGATGGCCAGGGCCTCTGAGGCCTCCCAAGCCTCGGCGAACTGGGCGTCGAATGAGCCCGGCTCGGGCGCGCTGTCACATCTGGACGACCACGGCGCGGCGCACATGGTCGACGTCAGCGAGAAGGTGGCCACCAAGCGGACCGCGGTCGCCGCGGGCGTCCTGCGCACCTCGGCACACGTGGTGGCGCTGATTTCGACCGGCGGCCTGCCCAAGGGCGATGCGCTGGCCACCGCCCGGGTGGCCGGCATCCAGGCCGCCAAGCGCACCAGCGACCTCGTCCCGCTGTGTCATCAGCTCGCCCTCACGGGGGTCGACATCGACTTCACGGTCGGCGAGTCTGAGATCGAGATCAACGCAACGGTGCGAAGCACCGGCCGCACGGGGGTGGAGATGGAAGCGCTCACGGCCGTCAGCGTCGCGGGCCTGACGCTCTACGACATGATCAAGGCGGTGGACCCGGCCGCACGGATCGACGACATTCGAGTGCTGCGCAAGGAAGGCGGCAAAACCGGAAGGTGGGCGCGCCCATGAGCACCCGTTCAGCCCGCGTCATCATCGCCTCGACCCGCGCCTC
>NZ_LZLL01000298.1:0-1697 GCF_001669335.1 Mycobacterium sp. 1245852.3
GGCCGTCTCCTCGGCGCTGGAGACCAGCGTCACGTTGTCACCCATCGCCAATTGGATGAGTCCGGACAGCAGTGGATAGTGCGTGCAGCCGAGCACCAGCGTGTCGACCTGCGCGCGCTGCAGCGGCTCCAGATAGCCCTCGGCCAAACCGAGCACCTGACGGCCGCTGGTCACCCCGCGCTCCACGAAATCGACGAAGCGCGGGCACGCCACCGCGGTGATCTCGGTGTCACGGGCGGCGGCGAACGCGTCCTGATAGGCGTGCGAGTTGATGGTGGCCTGGGTGCCGATGACGCCGATGCGCCCGCTGCGGGTGGTGGCGACCGCGCGGCGCACCGCGGGCAGGATCACCTCGACGACGGGAACGTCGTAGCGTTCGCGGGCGTCGCGCAGGCACGCGGCCGACGCCGTGTTGCAGGCGATGACCAACGCCTTGACGCCGCGGCCGACGAGGTCGTCCCCGATGGCCAACGCGTGCGCGCGGACCTCGGGGATGGTCAGCGGCCCGTACGGACCGTGGCCCGTGTCGCCGACGTAGACGATGTCTTCGTCCGGCAGCTGGTCGATGATCGCGCGCGCGACGGTGAGTCCCCCGACACCGGAGTCGAAGACGCCGATGGGTGCCAGTGCCGAGCTCATGTCTTGGGCCGCGGCACGGTGGTGCCGGCTTTCCTGGACGTCCGGCCCTTACGTTCCGGGGCGGACAACCAATAGGCGGCCAGGATGCCGGCGATCGCTCCGCACAGGTGGCCCTGCCACGACACGCCCCCGCACCTGCCGAGCACCGGCATGGCCCCGAGCAGTACGCCGCCGTAGGCGAACATGACGACCAGCCCGATGATGATGTCGCGCATCCGGCGCACGAAGATCCCGAACACCAATAAGAAGGCCAGCCAGCCGAAGATCAAACCGGAGGCACCGATGTGGTCGGTGGGGCCGCAGCCGCTGCCGACGTCGCCGATGAGCCAGGTGCCGAAGCCACCGAGGATCCACACGATGGCGGTCGCCCAGACGAATCTGGACAGGCCGGCCAGCGTCATCAAAAATCCCAGGACCAGCAGCGGCACGGTGTTGGCCATCAGGTGCTGCCAGCTCGCGTGCAACACCGGGGCGAAGACGATGCCCCACAGGCCGTCGGCCTCCAGTGGGCGAATGCCGTTGGCGTCCAGCGAATGGCGGGTCAACTGGTCGATCAGCTCGACGAGGTAGAGCAGCACCACGAAGGTGAGGATCGTGGCGGCGCCGGCCGTCGCGGTGGACCGCTTCTTCGGCTGGGCTGCAGGCGCGCCGGGGCGTCCGGTGGGAGTCCTCTTACCCATGGCTGCCCTTCCAGCGTGTTCCAGCATCGTCAAGGCTACCGGCGCCGCGGCCGGTCGCCTCTCATCGACCGAAAGCGCCGGGCAGCACGTCGCGATAGCTCGGTATGCCGGCGATCGATTCGGCGGCCAGCACGCCACCCAGCACCGCTTGGGCCAGGCAATCGGCGGCGGCGATGCCGACCTCGGTGGCCAGCCGGGTCTCCGGCGAGAAGGCGGCGGGCGCGTCCGTCGCGGGCGGCACCTCGACCGCCCCGGTGGCCAGTACGAACACGGTGTCACCGTCGACCGGGGTGTGCGCCGGCCGGATGCTGCGGGCCAGGCCGTCGTGCGCGGCGATCGCCACCCGCCGGCACGCCGCCGCGCTCAGGGCGGCGTCGG
>NZ_LZLL01000299.1:0-1332 GCF_001669335.1 Mycobacterium sp. 1245852.3
GCCGGCGCAAATCAGTGCCCGCTCCCCCAATTCTGCGCAGGCCGCGCTGATCATTTCGGCCGTGAAGGCCGGAGATTCGACCGGTATGCTGCCGAAGGCGAAGCAAATGGGCGGTGCCCCCGCGGCTATCCAGTCCCGCGCCTCGTCGTCGGCGTCTGTGGAGAGGTTCATCGCCAGCGCACCCACAAAGGGCCGTCGGCCATTCCACTTCTTCCATTCGGCGGCCAACCCCGGGAAACAAAAGTCATCGTAGGCCTGGATTTCCAGCGAATGGCGCTCGGCGATTCGCCGGTGCGTAGGGCTTGTCGACTTGGGCAGACCTAGCTCACGGCGATGTGCGTCCTCGAAGCCCTTGTTCATGCGCCAAGACAGCCACTTGGATACCTTCATCGCGAAGCGCGCGATGGGTCCGGGCAATAGCGGGATCAACCGTCCGTTGGGCCGTACCGGGTAGTAGTGCAGGGTGACCAGCGGAATGCCGTAGTGCTCGGCGACATTGGCTGCGGCCTGCTCGCACGGAATGGTGGTGAACAGCAGATCGGCTCCGTCCGCCAGCGATGTCAACGTCGCGCACACCTCCGTCCAGCACTGGATCGATAGCGCCGACACCTGGAGCCCGAACCTGATCAGATCTCGAATCCTCCAGAAGCTCCGAAAAAAACATGTCCAGAATCTGCGCTGTGCGGCCATGTACGCACGGGTGTCCGTGCCGTAAGCAACCGCCGCGAGCCCGGCCGATTCGACGAACGGAATCAAGTCGGGCGGGACGGCCATGCACACTTCGTGGCCCCTGCGCAGCAACTCACGGCCGACTACAACCGACGGCTCGATATCGCCTCGAGTCCCGTAGCTCGCCAACACAAATCTCATTGCGGATCTCAAACTTTCGGTTGTCGCGCCGCCCGGCGACGTATCGTTCCCGAACCGAGCCAAATGCCGACGACGCGGGTCGACGTACCCACGGCCGGCCACAGCCCCGGTGCCCACATCTCCGGTAGAGCCAGAGCCTAGACATGGCTCCGCGGCGACGGCAGGTTTCGGCGTCCGCCGCCCACATTGCCAACGGGTTCCGTGAGTCAGCGCAACTCGCTGAACTAGCACTGGGTGTCCGGTTATGCTGCGGTCGTCTGGGCCGAGGGCGTGGGCCGCCGCTTGCAATCCGACGATGCGCCAGGGAATCGAACAGTCATGACCGCGATGAAGTTTGTGCTGGCAAATTGGGGAACGCGTGGCGAGGTCGAGCCGTACCTAACGATCGGCCGTGAATTGGTTCGCCGCGGGCATGACGTGAGTATGGCCGTCGCTCCCGAAATGGTCGATTTCGTCGAGTCA
>NZ_LZLL01000300.1:0-2407 GCF_001669335.1 Mycobacterium sp. 1245852.3
CACACCGCACGACGGGCCCGCGGACGTCCAGATAAGCCTCGGTGATCTGGGGACCATCTACATGGGGGCCCACCGCCCGTCGGAACTTCACCGGGCGAACCGCATCGCGGAACTGCAGCCGGGCACGCTGCGCACCCTGGACGCCATGTTCGCCACCGACCGGGTGCCTTATTGCGGCACGCTCTTCTGATAACCGTCCAGCTCGCCAATCAGGTTGCGGCGAAAACTATTCGAAGACGTTACGGGTGGCGCGTCGAGTCGCGGTGACGCCGACCCCGGTCGAGCGGGTAATGCTCGAGGCGAGCCGGACGGCTCCGAACCATGCGGATCACCCGCGGCCGAGCGGCTATCCTGGGAAGCGGTCGGGATTTCACTGGACGGCACGACGCCTGTTATTGTCGCCTACGCGGTCTCGGCCGTTTAGAAGCGCCGTTAGCTCAGTTGGTAGAGCAGCTGACTCTTAATCAGCGGGTCCGGGGTTCGAAACCCTGACGGCGCACCAGCTCACCGAGTAGGTCAATATTTGGTGGCTTCTCCACTTCAATGGGGGGTTCACCCGATGGGTAGCGATCTCCGAGCAATCTCTTTCCCGACGATCGCGCGGGTCCTACCATCCCTGCGGTGGGGTTTTTCAGAGGGCACTTGTGAAAACTGACCTGAAGTGGGTCGAGCCCTTCGAGGGCCACTATCACGCCAACATCGACGACCGCAGCGAATACCGGGTGCACGTGGTCTCGACGGGCGGCTTCCGCGCCGAACGGGTGGACGACGGCTTCGTGCACCACGACCTGGGCCGGGCCGGCACCGCCGCCGAGGCGCAGGCGATCTGTCAGGACCTGCACACCAGGGCCCTGCGCCGCGCCGCGTGGGAGGCCTACATGGCCGAGCACGACCCGCCGGGCTGGGAGTGACCCCCTCAGCGGTTGACCGGAATTTTGCCGCCGTATCCCACCGCGACAGCCCCTCCTGCAGGTAATTTCTTGCTGGCACCGATCGGCGCCAGAAGCGCCGATAGGCCCCCTTGGGACGAGCTGCGTCGAAGGAGCTGCAATGGGGTTCATCCGGCCGAACCTGCCCGTCGTCGACATGGCCGAGTGGACCAGCCGCTCCCGCGCCGAACGGATCGTGCCGATGGCGCGCCACATCGCCGAGCACGGCTTCGGCACCCCGCTGGTGATGCACGTGATGTACGGCGTGAAGATCGCGCTCTACATCCTCGGCGGTTGGCTCTTCGCGTGGTCGACCTCCGGCATCGGCGGCTTCAGCCACGTCGGCGAATGGTGGTCGGAGCCGATCGTGTTCCAGAAGGCCGTCCTGTTCACGATGCTGTTCGAGGTCGTCGGCCTCGGTTGCTGCTTCGGGCCCTTGGCGGGGCGCTACTTCCCCCCGATGGGGTCGATCCTGTACTGGCTGCGGCCCGGCACCATCCGGTTGCCGCCGTGGCCCAATCGGGTGCCGTTGACCAAGGGCAGCAACCGAACCCCGTTCGACGCGTTGCTCTACGGCGTCCTGCTGGTGCTGCTCCTGACCGCGCTGGTGTCCGACAGCGCCGGACCGATTCCCGCGCTGGACACCACGATCGGAGTGCTGCCGTGGTGGCGCACCGTCGCGATTCTGGCGGTCCTGGCCGTGCTCAGCTTGCGCGACAAGGTGATCTTCCTGGCCGCGCGCGGCGAGGTGTATGCGCCGCTGGCGCTGACGTTCCTGTTCGCCGGGGCGGACATCATCGTCGGCGCAAAGGTCGTCTTCATGGTGATTTGGCTGGGTGCGGCGACCTCCAAACTCAACAGGCACTTTCCGTTCGTGATCTCGACCATGCTGGCGAACAATCCGTTCATCCCCTCGGGGCCGCTCAAGCGGTCGATGTTCAGACACCACCCGGACGACCTGCGGCCCAGCGCGCTGGCGGGATTCATCGCGCACTTCTCGACCGCGGTCGAGGGTCTGGTACCGCTGGTGCTGCTGTTCTCACACGGCGGCTGGCCGACGGCCATCGCGGCGTTCGTGATGATCGTGTTCCACCTCAACATCCTGCTGGCCTTCCCGATGGGCGTGCCGCTGGAGTGGAACGTCTTCATGATCTTCGGGGTGTTATGGCTATTCGTCGCGCACGCGCGCCTGGGCCTGTCCGACATCGCCCACCCGTTGCCGATCGCCGCCCTGTTCGCCGTCATGGCCGGCACGGTCGTCGTCGGGAATCTCTATCCGCGCAAGGTCTCGTTTCTGCCCGGCATGCGCTACTACGCCGGCAACTGGGACACCACCCTGTGGTGCGTGCGGCCGTCGGCCGACGAAAAGTTCCGCGTCGGCTCCCGCGCCCTGGGCCCGATGCAGCACCAGCAGCTCGAGCGGTTGTACGGCAGCAAAGAGGAAACCCTGATCCCGCTGCACCTGGCCTTGGCGTTCC
>NZ_LZLL01000301.1:0-2186 GCF_001669335.1 Mycobacterium sp. 1245852.3
CCATCGCGGTGGTCAGCAACACCAGCGCGGCGGCCAACAGAATGGTCGGCACGTGACGCCACTTGCTTGGCCGCGGCGGCGCGACCCGCTCCAGCACCTCCATGTTGGCGAAGCGCAGCACCCGGCGACGACGGGCGAACTGCTGCACGACGTAAAGGCCGATCACCAGCAGCACGATCAACAGGACCAGGAAGAACCAGGCGTTCTGGAAGCCCGTGAGCGACACCGGTCCCAGCAGGGGCACCTTCATGTCCAGCCACACTATTCGCCGAACTCCGGCGGTGCATGGGCCGCCGCCGGGGGATCACCCGGCCAGGTCGCGGCGCTGGGTGAACTTGATGTCCAGGCTGCGCAGGTGGGTGTGCAGCCCGGCGTCCTGAACGGGAATCAGGTGGGCGGGCTCGTCGGTCTCGTTGTAGTGGGCGTGCCACATGCCCGGCGGGGTGGTGAAGGCGCAACCCGCCCGCCAGTCCACCCGGATGGGATCGACGATGTCGCCGCGGGAGTCGAGGCGGGTGCCCAGCAGCGTGTAGCAGCCGGACGCCGGGGCGTCGAGGATGAGATCCAGCGCGACCGACTGGTGCCGGTGCGGGCGCTGGACCTGGTTGGGCGGCAGCACCCCGAACATGGCCCACAGCACGTGCGTGATGGTCAGCGTCTGCTCCTGATCGGCGTTGGCCAACAGCACGCTCACCCGGCTCTTCTCGTTGGCGCCGGGGCGCGCGGCGATCTCCTCGAGCTTGGCCACCGCGTCGGCGCGGCGGAACTTGGTCGCCTCGAAGCGCGGCCGGGTGGCCTCGGCGCCCAGGTATCGCATCAACGGCTCGTCGTGCACCCAGTACATGGCCGTGTCGGCGGCGGCGTAGAACACCGACCGGCAACCGGCGGGCAACGTCACGAAGTCGCCCTTCTCCCACTCGACCAGCCGGCCGTTGACCGCCGCGAAGCCGCGCCCGTACAGCACGTAGTACAGCTGCGAGGTGGCGTTGGGGCTGGTGTCGATCTGCTCGCCTGCGCGGATGCTGACGAAGTTGGCCAGCAGCGCCGGGCTGGTCGCCGCGCCGGTGCCGATGCCCAGCTCCCGGGACAGGTCCAGCGGGATCACGCCGGTTGCGGCATCGAGGTAGAGCTCGGGATCGAACCGGCGCAGCGGAACCGCCGGGACGTGCCCCGACCCGATGGGGTTGGCCGCCTTGGAGTACTCGAAGTACTCGGCCTGGGCGGCCCACTCTTCGAAGCGGCCCTCGAACCCGTACTCGGCCACGTTGATCATCGGTGCCGGGATCGTCGGATCCAGGTTCGGGGTCAATGTCTGCGTCGTGGCCATCTCGGTCTCCTCACCGCTTGGGCATCTCTCGTATCCGAATAGTATTTATCTTGTATCTTAGTGTCAATATGCCCTGGTAAAAGAAGGCTCGTGTACGGTCAGGAGCACCCTTGAGATACGACTTAGCTACCAGAGCGGGGCGGTATGGCGGCGAAGAGCCCGCGGCCGGGCACGGCCAAGGATCGCGCGCTGGATCACGTCAAGGCCCAGATCCTCACCGGCGAGTTCGCCGGCGGCGAGCTGATCAGCGAAGGCGACGTCGCGACCGCGCTGGGGATGTCACGCACCCCGGTGCGCGAGGCGTTCCTGCGCCTCGAGGCCGAGGGGCTGTTGCGGTTGTATCCCCAGCGCGGCGCCCTGGTGGTCCCGGTCTCGCCCGGCGAGGTCCGCGCGGTGATGGAGGCCCGGCTGGTGCTCGAGCAGTTCGCGGCGGCCAAGGTGGTGGGACGCGGTCCCGCCGTGTGGGCCGTGGTCTTCGAACGGCAATCCGGCGAGCTGCGACGGCAGGGGGCGGCCGCGGCGGCCGCCGACTGGCGGGAATTCCTGGAGTCCGACCGCGCCTTCCACGCCATCACCCTGGAAGAGTCGGGCAACGCCATCCTGTCCAACTTCTACTCAACGCTGCGCGACCGCCAGATGCGGATGATCGGGGAATCGGCGCTGCGTGAACCCGATCGGGTGGCTACGATCATGGCCGAGCATCGGGGCATCGCCGAGGCCCTGCGCGACGGCGACCTGCCGCGGGCGCTCCGGGCGGTGCAGACCCACCTGGCCAGCACGGTGCGGACTCCTGTAGGGATCGTCCAAGCCATCGTGCCCCCAGCTACGGGCCCGGCACGGCTTGTCCGGGCTGTCGATC
>NZ_LZLL01000302.1:0-5466 GCF_001669335.1 Mycobacterium sp. 1245852.3
GCGGGATCACGCTGGTGATCGGCCGCAGGGTGTACGCACTTACCGCTGCCGCGCCGCGGGATCGCAATGACCCGCGAGCCGGAACGCCGTCCGTCATGCAACGCAGTCAACACCAAATGGTGACATTGGTCAATGGCAGATTTGGAGTACCAGGAGATGGTAGCCCCCTGCCGCTGTCGGTTCTCATTTTGGATGGCAAATTTCTCACATGATGGCGAACATAGGCGAATCCGCCAAGAGTGCCTACGCGCGAGCTCGAATCCCAAGTCCCGCGGGCCATTACGCCACGGCATCCGGAACGCCCAGCGTCAACTTTGGCGGGTAGCGGACTCGTGCGGCGTGTCAAGCAGAGCGACGGCCGTGCGGACATAGGCGTCGAGGTCCATATCGTCGCCGTACACGCTGATCTGGATCAAGGCACCCTGCAGCAGAGACATAGCCAGCCGCCCGAACTGATCGGGGTCGATCGCCGCGGCGAGTTCGCCGCGCTCTTGCGCGGCCTGCGCGAGTGTCGCAAAGCCGTCGCGTAGGCGCGAAAGCCCAGCGCGGGCGGCGGCGTTGAGTTCCGGGTCGCGCTGTTGTTCCCCGATCAGGTGGGGGAAGATACGGGCGCGCTGTTCGACGGTGCCCAGTTCGACGTTGCGGTTTTGCTCTATCAATTCTGCCAATGCTTCGCCGGGCCGGCGGAGACGGCCACCAGGCAGGGCTTCGGTGATTACCGTCGCCGCTTGAGTGAGGAACCCCATCGTCTCGGCAATGATGGCGCGTACGAGGTCGTCCTTGCCTTCGAAATAGCTGTAGACCGCACCCGGACTGAGGTCGGATTCTTTGAAGATCTCCTGCATCGTGGTGCGGTGGAACCCATCGCGCGCGAAGCAAGCAAGCGCCGCTGACAAGATCTGGCGGCGCCTTGCCGCGACGTGCTCATCGGTCACTTTCGGCATATCACCACTGATTCTACATTGACAGCGAACGCTCGTTTCAGTATAAAGAACGAATATTCGTTTTAGGAGACAGCATGTCATTTCAGCCGCTCGTCGAACAGTTGGATGCGCGCGTTGCCGGCGCGCCTGGCGATCGCGCCATCGCGAAGCGGGACCTCGTGCCCGGCACGCTGATCGCTCTGACGATGGGCGTCGGGTTCTGGCTTGCCAGCCATGGGGCCAGCCTGAAAGTCACTTTCATCCCAGGGGTCGTCGCCACCTGGTTGCTGTTTGTGTGGTGCTATCGAAGTCGGCTGCCGCTGCCCACGGTCAACAGATTCCTGCCGGCCTTCTGCTGCGTCCTGGCTGTGCAATTCGTGCACTTCACCGAGGAATTCGTCACCGGCTTTCGAACCCACTTCGCAGAGCTCTACGGTGGGGCTCCCTACTCGAATGACGCCTTCGTCTCGGTCAACATGAGCGCCTACGCCGTCATGATCGTCGCCTGCGTGATCGCGTTGACCACTCGGCTGCGCTTCGCAATCGTTCCCGCCATTTTTTTCATCTTCTACGGCGCGATCGGCAACGCCATCGCGCACACGTGGTGGAGCATCATGCTCGGCGCCTACTTCCCCGGACTGATCACCGCTCAGCTGTACTGGATCGCGGGACCATACCTGCTCTACAAGCTGGTCGGAGACCGCCGGGTGACCGCTATGGCTGTTCTCGGGTTCGCTGTGGCACTCATCCCGCTTCTGGCGTTGGCGGCCGACACCGCGGCCGTCTGACCGCGTGCGCGTTGACGCCTATGCGCGCTGGCGTATGCGCCCCGTGTTGTGACCACCGGATCAGCAGGTTGCGAGATCGTCAGACAATCCAGGGTGCACACCCGATATCAGTCCGGCGCTACCGGCGACTTGCTGCAACAGGCTGCGCAGGGTGTCGCGTTCGCGTGCCGAAAGGTCAGCGGTGACCGCATCTTCGAGCGCGCGGGCGGACCCATCCAGCTTGAGCAGAAGTCGGTGGCCCCGCTCGGTCAGGGTGATCGCGAACGCCCGCCGATCAGCGGGATGCGGCCTGCGTTGCACCAGGCCATCGGCTTCCAGCGCGTCAATGATGTTGACCATCACATTGCGGTGGATGCTCAGCTGCGCCGCCAACTCGCGTTGCGACTGGCCATTGCGCGCCGCCAGCGCAGCCAGCACCGCATAGGTGCGCGGTTGCACGCCGCTGTCTGCGATCAGGCGCTGAAACTCGGCCGCCACGTAGGAGCCCAACTGCGACAACAGAAATGGGATGCGTTCATCGAGGCTGGCGATGCCTTTTGCGACCCTCGTCATAGACCGGAGTCTAGCAACGCACATGATCATCATTTATAGTGATAATCACTAATAGTGCATAGTAGAGGAGAAGTCATGAAGCTGGTCATCTTTGGAGCCAATGGCCAAACCGGCCGGCTGGCGACTGCGATCGCCCTCGGTGCCGGCCATGATGTGGTCGCGGTGACCCGAAGGCCAGGTGAGTTCCCGCTGGCAGGGCCGAGGCTGACCGTCGCCGGGGCTGATGCGCGGGATGCCGCGGCGGTCCGGCCACTCGTCGAGGGTGTCGATACGGTGGTGTCAACGCTGGGTGTCACGTTCACTCGGGGCGCAGTAGACACGTACTCGCTCGGAACCGGAAACATCGTGACCGCCATGCACAGCGCGCGCACCCGGCGCCTTGTGGTGGTCAGCTCGACAGCTGCATTTCCTGTGCGTCGGTCGCGAGTTCCGTTGTCGCTCCGGCTGATCGAGCCGGTCCTGACTCGCACGATCGGCAAGACTGTTTATGACGACATCCGGCGCATGGAGAAGATCGTGCGTGGCAGCGGCCTCGATTGGACGGTTGTTCGCCCATCGGGGCTGTTCGATCTTCCCGAGCGCACCCGGTACCTATGCGGAGAGGTTGATCCCGTCGGTGCGTTCACTGCGCGCGTCGATTTGGCCGACTATCTGGTGGCCGTGGCCGCTGACGCAGCGGCGGTCCGTCGCACCGTGATCGTGTCGACCACTGAAAACACTCCAAGCCTGTGGCAAGTGATTAGGCGGGAAGCGAGATCGGGCAGTGACTCGGGCACGCAATCGGTGCACACATCCTGAGAGTGCTCCCTGTCGAAACCGCCGCTGCCCGAACGCGGATACATCGACAACGCGCGATTCGCCGAGACCTCGTCTGACGACCCGCGACTGGAGAGGCATCAATGACCCTCACACCGCACCCGACACGGGTCTGACGCATCTGCGTGATCGCGGCATATCCGTGGCAGCCGATGATGCCGGTGCCGGATATGCCAGCTTCACCCAACTGCTGCGGCTACGCCCCGACATCAGCAAGATCGATGGCGAGTTGATCGCCGGCATCGACGACGATCCCGTCAAACGTGCGCTGGCAACCGCGCTGAACTCGCTGGCATCCGAGCTGCACGCGAAATTAGTGGCCGAGCTGTGAAGACCCCAACCAACTCCGGCTGCCGGCACGCCCGCATTCACAGCCCCCACGTGTTCCCTTCGGACCGGCAACCTAACGACTAGACGAGGACGCTGCCGCCGTCGACCTTGACGACCGCTCCTGTGGAGTATGTCTGCTCGATGCAGTACAGGTAGGCCCGTGCCACCTCGTCGGCCTCGGCGATCCTGGTCAGCGGGATCCGTTCTGCTGCGGCAGCGAACATCGCGTCGCGATCCTCCCTGCCCATGTTGTCCCACAGCGGCGAACGCACTACACCTGGGGCGACAGCATTCACCCGCACCGGCGCCAGCTCGACCGCCAGAGCGGCGGTCAGCGCATTCATTGCGCCGCACAGACTTACCGGCAACGCGCCGAATTCCGGCTGCTCGGCGGCCGATCCGCTGGTCAGCGTGATCGAACCACCCGCGGGCAGGAGCGGCCCGAGCACCCGGGCCGCGCTGCACGCCCCGATGAAGCGGGTTTGGTAGAAGCCGGCGATAACGTCAGGTGTCAGCCCGGCCAGCGGCACCATCTCCAGCGGCTCGCCCGCGGTGTAGACAAGGTGGTTGACCGGGCCGACCCGTTCGGCCAGTCGCTCGATGGACGCGGGGTCGGCGAGGTCAACGGTGGCGCCGACCGCGCCGGCGGGCAGCGAGCCCAGCGCGCGCTCAACACTCGGCGTCCGGCGCGAGGCGACGATGGGGGTGGCGCCATGCTCGGCGGCTGCCGCAGCCACGGCCAGGCCGATGCCCGATGTCCCCCCGATGATCAGGACGCGTTGGTTATGCAGACTCATGTATTCAGGGTCAAGGAGGGGGCTCCTACTCGTCCAACACCCTTCTCGTCCGGGGGCGATACCCTCTGGGTATGGCTCCAGTGGATCTGGATATGCGCAAGCTGCGTTACTTCGTCGCGGTGGCGGAGGAACTCAACTTTGGCCGGGCCGCGGCACGCCTGCACATCGCCCAACCGGTGCTGTCCCGTCAAATTCGCGCGCTCGAGCACGAGCTGGGAATCAAGCTGCTCAATCGGGGCACCCGCGGGACGACGCTGACCGCTGCCGGTTTGCGGCTACTCGACGACGGCCGTTTCTTGCTCACGGAAGTGCAGGCGCTGCAGCAGCGGCTAGCGCAGGCCGAAGCCCCCGCCGTAGTGGTCACGGTCGGGGTACTACCCGGGCTGTTGGCGACCGCTGCCGCCCGGGCGTTCGAGGCGGGCGACCCGGCTCGCCGCACGGTGATCGTGCCGGTGACCTGGAACGAGCAGGCCGAAGTGATCCGCCGCGGCGACGTGCAGGTCGTCTACGCTCGCTCGCCATTCGACCTGTCCGGCCTGGCGACAGCGCCGCTCCTTGAGGAGCCGCGCGACGTAGTGCTGCCCGCCGGTGATCCTTTGGCCGAGCGGCCGTCGGTATCGCTGGACGATTTGGCGCCGCGACGGTTGCTGCAGAACCCCGCATCGGTGCCCGAGTGGTACGCCATCGCCAGCCCGGAGTTGCGCCGCGCGGCAGTGCAGTCGTCGGTCAGCGGGGTCGAGCAGAAGCTTGAATTAGTCGCTGCCGGCGCAGGTTTCGCAGTTCTGCCTCGGTCGACGGCCGTGTCGTACCGGCGGCCAGACTTGCGGGTAGTGCCGGCCGACGGCCTCGCTCCCAGCCGGGTGGTGCTGGCGTGGGACGCCACGATCACTGATGCGGCGCGCGACGACTTCATTACAGCCGCGCTGGCCTGTGCCGGACAGACGATCGATCCGACCTCGCGAACGTAAGATATCGATAGTTATGCTACAAGGGTTCACTTCATGAGATATCCGGCAGATCAGAAGGCTAAGGCGCGCGCCGCGTTACTCCGTGCGGGCACGCGCTCGATGAAGGTCGCGGGTTTCAACGGGATCGGGGTGGACGGGCTGGCCGCGGCGGCGGACGTGACCTCGGGGGCCTTCTATTCAAACTTCGCCAACAAGGAAGCGATGCTTGAGGCGATTGTCGAGGCCGCCGTCGGTGAACCTTTCGTTTCCGACACGAAATCGGGCACGAGGGCCGAACGCAGGGCGAAGCTGA
>NZ_LZLL01000303.1:0-45935 GCF_001669335.1 Mycobacterium sp. 1245852.3
ACCCGCGTAGCTGGACTCGATGACGCCCGCCGGGGGGATGGTCGGATGCAGGTAGATCGGCGCCTGCAGGGCGGCCGCGCGGTCCAGGATGGGCTCGAAGAACGGGTCGTCCAGATAGCGGCCGCGGCTGTGTCCGTTGATCACCGCGCCGGGGAAGCCCAGCCCGCGCACCGCGCGCTCGAGTTCGTCGGCCGCCTGGTCGGGTGCGCTGGTGGGCACGGTGGCAAAGCCCGCCAAGCGGTCGGGGTAGCGCTGCACCGCCGCCGCGAGCTGGTCGTTGCAATCCCGGGCCAGCCGCACCGCCTCGTTCGGATCCAGCTGCTCAACCCCGGGCGCGGCCAGCGACAGCACGGCCAGGTCCACCCCGGCCTCGTCCATCGCCGCGATGCGGCCGTCGCCGAGATCGCTGGCGGGTTCGACGATGCCGGCTCGCGACGCCAGCCAGGTGCCCGGGCCCTGCAGGAATTCCATTGTGGCGTAATGCTCTTCGAGGGCGATGACACGCATCTGGGTTATCCTTCGAGGACTCGGGCGGCCGCGCTCCAGTACGGCAACTCGTCACGGTTGGCGGCCAGGCGGATGGTTTTGGTGTAGCCGTACTCGGCCAGCGTCTCCTGGGCGTGCTCGCGGCCGAACCCGCTGTGGCCCACGCCGCCGAATCCGCTGCCGATGGCCACCCGCGCGTAGTTGTTGACGAAGACGGCTCCGGCCCGGATCTGCCGGCTCACCCGCAGCGCCCGGTCGCCGTCGGCGGTGAACACCGCGGCGACCAGCCCGTAGGGGGTGCCGTTGGCGATCCGCACCGCCTCGGCCTCGTCGCTGAACCGGATCAGGGCGACCACCGGACCGAAGATCTCCTCCTGGGCCACCCGCATGTCCGGCGTGACGCCGGTCAGCACGGTCGGCGCGACGTAGAAGCCGTCCGCGAGCCGCGGATCCTGCGGCAGCGGTGCCTGGGCGGCGATGCGGGCGCCTTCGGCGACGCCGATGTCGAGGTACTCCAGGACCTGCTTGCGCTGCGCCCGGGTGACCTGCGGCCCCACGTCGGTGGCGGGATCGGCGCCGTCGCCCACCCGCAGCCGGCGCACGGCGGCGCACAGCTTCTCCTCGAACTCGGCATAGACGTTGTCCTGCACCAGGATTCGCGACGATGCGGTGCACGCTTCGCCCTGGTTGAAGAAGCCGCCGTCGATGGCGGCCAACAGCGCCTCGTGCAGGTTGGCATCGTCGAACACCAGCAGCGGGTTCTTGCCGCCCAGTTCCATCAACGCCGGCGTGAGGTTGCCGGCCGCGGTGCGCAGCACCGCCGAACCGGTGAGCGGGGACCCGGTGAAGGAGATCTTGCCCACCAGTTGATGCTCGGCCAGCGCGGCGCCCACCTCGCCGCCGCCGGGCACGGCGTGCACCACCGGGTCGGGCAGCACCGACTGGATCAGCTCGACCAGTCGCAGCACCACCGAGGGCGTCTGCTCCGGCGGTTTCAGCACGACGGCGTTCCCGACGGCCAGCGCGGGAGCGACCTTGCCGGCGGTGTGGATCGGCGGCCAGTTGAAGGGCACGATGCCGGCGATCACGCCGTAGGGCTCCAGCGTGGTCACGTCGAACACCGGCCCGTAGTCGCGTGCCTGGCTGGGCAGCACCTCGACCATGCCGGCGAAGTAGTCGAAGATCCCGATCGCGGCTTCCACGTCGAAGCTGCGGGCCTGGCTGATCGGCTTGCCCATCTCTCGCGACTCGAGGGCGGCGATCTCGTCGGCGTGTTCGCGAATGACGTCGGCGATCTGCCGCAGGTAGCGGCCGCGTTCGCGGGCCGGAAGAAGCTTCCAGTGCAGGTGCGCCGCGTGCGCGGTCCGCACGGCCCGATCCACCTCCGCGGTGCCGGCCCCGTGCACGACGGTGACGACCTGTCCGGTGGCGGGGTTGTCCACGACGAAGCGGTCGTCGGGCGACGCCGACGACCAGGGGGTGCGGATCGTGGTGGGGGCTTGCTGATCCATGGGCATTGTCACGGTATGCCCCGCGGTTTGATCAGCACCAACGATATCTTCTGATGGTTCTCATCACCGGCGGTGATAATCGCTGGTGTGGAGCTTCGTCACCTCGAGTACTTCCTGGCCGTGGCGGATAGTCGAAGCTTCACCGGGGCGGCCCAGCGGCTGCACGTCGTGCAGTCAGGAGTGTCGGCCACCATCAAGGCGCTCGAGCGCGAACTGGGCGCCGAGTTGTTCGTCCGGGGCCCGGCCGGCGTGGCGCTGAGCCCCGCCGGCGAAGCGCTGCGACCCCACGCCCGGACCACTTTGGACGCCGCCCGCGCGGCCAAGGACGCGGTGAGCGCCGCCCGGGGCACGGTGCGCGGCACCGTCACGGTGGGGACGTTGACTTCGGTGAGCGTCATCGACGTGCCGACCGTGCTGGCCGAACTGCACGCCCGTCATCCCGACGTCGTGGTCCACCTGCGCGCGGCCAGCTCCGGGTCGGCCGGGCTGGCGGCCCAATTGCGCGACGGGGATCTCGACGTCGCCTTCCTGGTTTTCACCGGACCGCCCCCGGCCGACCTACACACCCGGCTGGTGGCCTCGGTGCCGCTGCTGCTGGTCGTCCCCGAGGGCCACCCGCTGGCCCGGCGCACGGCGGTTTCGCTGGCCGAGCTCGCGGGCATGCCGTTCGTCGACGGGCCGCCGGGCTACGGGAACCGCGCCGTGGTGGACACCGCGTTCGCGGCTGCCGGGGTCGAGCGGACCGTCGCGGTGGAGGTCGCCGACATCGGCACGGCGGCGGTCTGCATCCGCAAGGGGCTGGGGATCGGTTTTCTGAGTTGGTCCATCCTCAAGGGCATCGACAGCTCGGGTTTGGTGAGCCTCCGGATCACCGGGCACGACCTGCAGTGGCGGCTCTACGTCGCGACCTCGGCGAACCGGCAGGCCAGCGCGGCCACCCGGGCACTGCTGGCGCTGATAGAGGAGGTTGCCGGGGGCGCCCAGAATTCTTCGGCGACCCGGGAACAAGGCGGGACCGACCGCCGTTAGCATTATCGACAAGTTGAGCGAACCACACTCAATACTGGGTTGACAGCCCATCGCCCCAGGGGCAGGCTTGAGCGGGGTTCACTCAGCATAGTGGCACCAGACAAGCTCTACATATTCAGGAGGAATCACTATGGCTCGTGCGGTCGGTATCGACCTCGGGACCACCAACTCCGTCGTCGCAGTCCTCGAGGGCGGTGACCCGGTCGTCGTCGCCAACTCCGAGGGTTCGCGGACCACGCCGTCCATCGTCGCGTTCGCGCGCAACGGGGAGGTGCTCGTCGGCCAGCCCGCCAAGAACCAGGCGGTCACCAACGTCGACCGCACCATCCGTTCGGTCAAGCGGCACATGGGCACCGACTGGTCCATCGAGATCGACGACAAGAAGTACACCGCTCAGGAGATCAGCGCCCGCGTGCTGATGAAGCTGAAGCGCGACGCCGAGGCGTACCTGGGTGAGGACGTCACCGACGCGGTCGTCACCGTGCCGGCGTACTTCAACGACGCCCAGCGTCAGGCCACCAAGGAAGCCGGCCAGATCGCCGGCCTCAACGTCCTGCGGATCGTCAACGAGCCGACCGCGGCGGCGCTGGCCTACGGCCTGGACAAGGGCGAGAAGGAACAGACCATCCTGGTCTTCGACCTCGGTGGCGGTACGTTCGACGTCTCGCTGCTCGAGATCGGCGAGGGTGTGGTCGAGGTCCGCGCCACCAGTGGTGACAACCACCTCGGTGGGGACGACTGGGATGACCGCGTCGTCGAATGGCTGGTCGATAAGTTCAAGGGCACCAGCGGAATTGACCTGACCAAGGACAAGATGGCGATGCAGCGGCTGCGTGAGGCCGCCGAGAAGGCCAAGATCGAGCTCTCGAGTTCGCAGAGTACCTCGATCAACCTGCCCTACATCACCGTCGACGCGGACAAGAACCCGCTGTTCCTCGACGAGCAGCTGACCCGCGCCGAATTCCAGCGCATCACACAGGATCTGCTGGACCGCACCCGCAAGCCCTTCCAGTCCGTGATCAAGGACGCCGGCATCTCGGTGTCCGAGATCGACCACGTGGTCCTGGTGGGTGGTTCCACCCGGATGCCCGCGGTGACCGACCTGGTCAAGGAACTCACCGGTGGCAAGGAGCCCAACAAGGGCGTCAACCCCGATGAAGTTGTAGCCGTGGGAGCGGCTCTTCAGGCCGGGGTTTTGAAGGGTGAGGTGAAAGACGTTCTGCTGCTTGACGTTACGCCGCTGAGCCTGGGCATCGAGACCAAGGGCGGCGTGATGACCAAGCTCATCGAACGCAACACCACGATCCCCACCAAGCGGTCGGAGACCTTCACCACGGCCGACGACAACCAGCCGTCGGTGCAGATCCAGGTCTACCAGGGTGAGCGCGAAATCGCTTCGCACAACAAGCTGCTCGGCTCCTTCGAGCTGACCGGCATCCCGCCGGCTCCGCGCGGCGTCCCGCAGATCGAGGTCACCTTCGACATCGACGCCAACGGCATCGTGCACGTCACGGCCAAGGACAAGGGCACCGGCAAGGAGAACACGATCAAGATCCAGGAGGGCTCCGGCCTGTCCAAGGAGGAGATCGACCGGATGATCAAGGACGCCGAGGCGCACGCCGAGGAGGACCGTCAGCGTCGCGAAGAGGCCGACGTTCGCAACCAGGCCGAATCGCTGGTCTACCAGACGGAGAAGTTCGTCAAGGACCAGCGCGAGGCCGAGGGCGGCTCGAAGGTCCCCGAGGACACGCTGTCCAAGGTCGACGCCGCGATCGCCGAAGCCAAGACCGCCCTGGGCGGCACCGACATCGCCGCGATCAAGGCGGCGATGGAGAAGCTGGGCCAGGAGTCGCAGGCGCTCGGACAGGCGATCTACGAGGCCACCCAGGCCGCCGGCGAGCAGGCCGGTGGCGGCGCGGCGGGCGACGGGTCTGGCTCCGCTGACGACGTCGTGGACGCGGAGGTGGTCGACGATGACCGGGAGTCCAAGTGACGGAAAGCAATCCACACGAACAGGTGACGGTTACCGACAAGCGGCGAATCGACCCTGAGACCGGTGAAGTGCGGCAGGCCCCTCCCGGCGACACGCCGGGAGGGGCCCCGGCCGGCGAACCGGCGGAGCAAGGCGACGGCAAAGTCGCCGAGCTCACCGCCGATCTGCAACGGGTGCAGGCCGACTTCGCCAACTACCGCAAGCGGGCGCTGCGCGATCAGCAGGCCGCGGCGGACCGGGCCAAGGCCGCCGTCGTCAACCAATTGCTGGGCGTGCTCGACGATCTCGACCGCGCCCGCAAGCACGGCGATCTGGAGTCCGGACCGCTGAAGTCGGTCGCCGACAAGCTGGAAAGCGCACTGAACGGCCTTGGCCTGACGGCGTTCGGCGAGGAGGGCGAGGACTTCGACCCGGTGCTGCACGAAGCGGTGCAGCACGAGGGCGACGGGTCCCGGCCGGTGATCGGCACCGTCATGCGGCAGGGTTACAAGCTGGGTGATCAGGTGCTGCGTCACGCCCTGGTCGGTGTCGTCGACACGGTCGCCGACGAGGATGGAGCGGCTGCCGCACCCGAGTCCGCCGAAAGCGAACCGGCCGACACGGACGACAACGCTGACGCGTCCGGTGAATAAGGCAGACAATCAACACAACAGAAGAAAGGTGAGGGGGTGACGCGACATGGCCCAGCGTGAATGGGTCGAAAAGGACTTCTATAAGGAGCTGGGCGTCTCCTCTGACGCCAGCCCAGAAGAGATCAAACGCGCCTACCGCAAGTTGGCGCGCGATCTGCACCCGGACGCGAACCCCGACAACCCGGCCGCCGGTGAACGCTTCAAAGCGGTCTCCGAGGCGCACAACGTCTTGTCGGATCCGGCCAAGCGCAAGGAATACGACGAAACCCGAAGGCTGTTCGCCGGCGGTGGATTCGGCGGGCGCCGGTTCGACAGCGGCGGGTTCGGGGGCTTCAACGTCGGTGGCGATGGCGCCGAGTTCAACCTCAACGATTTGTTCGACGCGGCCGGCCGAAGCGGCGGCACCAACATCGGTGACCTGTTCGGCGGGCTGTTCGGGCGCGGTTCGGGTGCCCGGCCCAGCCGGCCCCGCCGCGGTAACGACCTCGAGACCGAAACCCAGCTGGATTTCGTCGAGGCCGCCAAGGGCGTGGCGATGCCGCTGCGGCTGACCAGCCCGGCGCCGTGCACCAACTGCCATGGCAGTGGCGCGCGGCCGGGCACCAGCCCGAAAGTGTGTCCCACCTGCAACGGTTCCGGCGTGATCAACCGCAACCAGGGCGCGTTCGGATTCTCCGAGCCCTGCACCGATTGCCGGGGCAGCGGCTCGATCATCGAGCACCCCTGCGACGAGTGCAAGGGCACCGGCGTCACCACCCGGACCCGCACCATCAACGTGCGGATCCCGCCGGGCGTCGAGGACGGACAGCGCATCCGGCTGCCCGGCCAGGGTGAGGCGGGGTTGCGCGGTGCGCCCTCGGGTGACCTGTACGTGACGGTGCATGTGCGCCCGGACAAGGTGTTCGGCCGCGACGGCGACGACCTGACGGTGACGGTGCCGGTCAGCTTCACCGAGTTGGCTTTGGGCTCAACCATTTCGGTGCCCACCCTGGACGGCAAGGTCGGTGTCCGGGTGCCCAAGGGCACCGCCGACGGCCGCATCCTGCGGGTGCGCGGGCGTGGCGTTCCCAAGCGCAGCGGCGGCAACGGCGACTTACTGGTGACCGTAAAGGTCGCTGTACCACCGAATTTGGAGGGGGCCGCCCAGGAGGCGCTGGAGGCGTACGCCGCCGCCGAGCGCGCCAGCGGCTTCGACCCCCGGGCCGGATGGGCAGGCAATCGCTGATGGCCAAGGGCTCGAGCAATTCACGAAAAGAGGACGCCCGGACCTTCATGATCTCGGTGGCCGCCGAGCTGGCCGGCATGCACGCCCAAACGCTGCGCACCTACGACCGCCTCGGGCTGGTCAGCCCGCGCCGGACTTCCGGTGGGGGACGGCGGTATTCGGAGCACGACGTTGACCTGCTGCGCGAGGTGCAGCGCCTGTCGCAGGACGAGGGCGTCAACCTCGCCGGCATCAAGCGGATCATCGAGCTGACCAATCAGGTCGAGGCGCTGCAGGCCCGGGTCAAGGAGTTGACCGAGGAGCTTTCGCAGGTCCGCGCCAGCCAGCGCCGCGACGTGGCGGTGGTGCCCAAAAGCACCGCGCTGGTGGTGTGGCAGCCGCGCCGGGGACGCTGACTTTCGGTCGGTTTCCCTTGCGCCCCAAGGGGTCTGTCTCCGACACGCATACGACCTTCGCAAAAGCGCTAGCAGATGTGCTAGCGCTTTTTGCAATCACCTGATGACCACCAGACAGCGGCAGTGACCCGAGTGGTCACGGTGAGCCCACCCGGATCGAAAATTGCGTGACGGCCCGCTCGCCCGGTAGCGCGCAGCGGTAGCCGCCCCGGCGCAGCGCGTCGGTCGGTGCGGTCATCGGCTCGAAGCACACGATCGTCTTCGTGGGGTCGTCGGGCGCCGGCGCGAAAATCTGCGCCGCCGGATAACCCTGCTCGTAATGCACCTCGATGCGCCGACCGCCGCCGGACACCGCGAACACCGCGCCGTCGGCCACCCCGTCGTAGGCGTCGTCGAACGTGTTGTCGCCCAATGCCTCTCGCCGGGCCGGCTGGGGCTCGGAAGCGCCGGTGGGCAGCCCGATGTCGTCGAGGCCCAAATGCCGCAACGGCGGTGTCTCGATGACCCAGTCGGCCCGCGGGGCGTCGGGCAGTTGCAGGTAGGGATGAAACCCGAAGCACAGCGGCACGGCCCGATCCCCGGTCGCGTCCACCGTGGCCCGAACCGTCAGCGTCCGGTCGGCCAGCCACACCGCGACCGTCAGCACGTGCGGATACGGAAAGCTGGCCAGCAATCGGGGATCGGCCCCGAAATCCAGTTCGGCGGTCAGCTCGCTGGCGGTCTCGGCGGTCACCCGCCAACCCGGGTAGGCGGCCAGGACGCCGTGGATGGGTAGCCCGTTGGGGTCGGCGCGCACGCCGTTTTCTCCCGGGGTCAGGGTCACGGTGACTTCCTGGGCGGTATAGGTGTTCTCGCCCAACCGATTTGCCCACGGGTACAGGATCGGGATCCCCATCGTCTTGCCATCGGAGACGTAGGCGTCCAGGCCGCGGCGCTGGCCCAGCAGCTCCACACCGGCGTCGCGCAGCGACGTGCCGATCATCCCCGCCTCGGGAACGAACTGCGCGACCAGCGGCGACGACGGATCGCGCAGAGTGACGACGTGCATGGCTACCTCCATAGCGGGTCATGCTGAATGCGTTCGGGCGGAGCGCCTTTGGCGATCAGGGCATCCTTGGTGGCGCTGACCATCGCCGGCCCCCCGCAGACCAGGATCTGCCGGTCACCCCAGCCGCCGTACTTGGTCACCACGTCGGGCAGCCGCCCGATCTGATGCACGTGCAGGCCGCGCGGCGGCGTGACGTCGGGATAGTCCGCGGCCCAGGACGGGTCGCTGTTGTACTCGGAGACGGGAGACACCGACAGCCACGGATTGTGCGAGGCGACCTGCCACAGGGTCGGCAGATCGTAGAGTTCGCAACGGTATCGGGCGCCGAAGAACAGATGGATGCGCGGGTTCACCGCGAACCGGGACAGGTCCATGATCAGCGCCCGCAGCGGCGCCAGGCCCGTGCTGCCGGCGACCATCAGCACGTCGCCGCCCTCGCGGTCGACCCGCAGGCCGCCGTGCGGGCTGGACAGCCGCCACCGGTCGCCGATGCGGGTTTCGCCGACGATCGCGGTGCTGACCAGGCCGCCGGGAACCAGGCGGACGTGGAACTCGATGCCGCCGCCCGGGTCGGCCGGAATGGCGGGACTCAAATACCGCCAGCGGTGCGGGCACTGCGGCACGTGGACGTCGACGTACTGGCCGGGGTGGTAGTGCATCGGCTGGTCGAGTTGCAGCCGCACGACCGCGAGATCGCGCGACACCCGCATGTGTTCGATGACGGTGCCGTCCCACCAGGCGGGGCCCTCCTCGGCGTCCGCGGCGCCGCTCATCACCCCGGTGATCAGGTTCAGCGACTGCCGGGCCGCCGCCTCCACGGCGTCGGTCCACGCCGCACCGACGTGCGCGCGCAGCGTCGAGAGCAGCGCGCGCCGCAGGGTCTCGTAATGGGCCGGCAGCACACCGTATTTGCGATGGTCGCGGCCGAGCTGGGCCAGAAAAGCCACCGGCTCCTGCGCGCGCCGGGCGACCAGCTCGCCGAACACCCAGTGCAGCGCGCGCCCGAAAGCGAGCCGCTGGGCGGCCATTTCGGGCGGGAACAGATCACGCACCGAGCCGTCGAGGGCGAACCACTGGGTGTAGAAGCGATGGACGAGCGCGGAGTCACCGGCCGAGTCCGCGGGCGCGAAGGCGTCATGCAGCACCCGCAGCGCTTCGGCGTCCTCCAGGCTCACGGGCCCCGATTGTAGGCTCGGCCGCCGCCGGGTCAGCCCTGTCGGACGACGTTGGCCGTCCCGACGTTGGCGATCTTGGGTGAACCCCAGTGGTAGAGAACGACGTTGTCGTTCCCCGACGCGCTGACCGCGTCGGTGCTGTCGACGGCGACGTGGTTGCCGCTGCCGGAGACGCTGACGCTGGTGCAGTGCCCGGTGAGGGTGACGGTGTTCTGCTGCCCGCTCACCGACAAATAACCGGCGTGGCAGGGCAGCGTCTTCGTCATGCCCGTCCCGCTGACCTGCAGCGTCCCGGCCTGCGGGACCGCCGACGGGCTACCGCCGCTGAGATCGGTGTGGAACCCGACCGCCAGCAGGCCGGCGCACGCCAGGGCGGCGGCCACGGCGGCCAGCCACACGCCGGCGCTGCGGCGCGGCCGTGTCTCCGGGTCGGGGTCGGCCTGGTCGGGGGGTTGCATCGTCTGCGTCATCGCTACGGGGGTACCCCCTACGCCGCAGTGCTCAAAACTCGTTAGACTTGAGCGGAACAGACTCAACCTTGACGGCGTTGAACAAGCCGAGAAGCATTTTCCCTACCGACGAACGGAGGTGTCGTGGACTCTTTCAACCCGACAACCAAGACCCAAGCGGCACTGACTTCGGCACTCCAGGCCGCCTCGGCGGCGGGTAACCCGGAGATCCGGCCCGCCCATCTGCTGATGGCGCTGTTGACGCAGGCCGACGGCATCGCCGGTCCGCTGCTGGAGGCTGTCGGCGTCGAGCCCGCCACCATCCGCTCCGAGGCCCAGCGCCTGCTGGACCGGCTGCCCCAGGCCAGCGGGGCCAACTCGCAGCCGCAGTTGTCCCGCGAATCGCTGGCCGCGATCACCACCGCCCAGCAGCTCGCGACCGAGATGGACGACGAATACGTGTCCACCGAGCACCTGCTGGTGGGCCTGGCCACCGGGGATTCCGACGTCGCCAAGCTGCTGACCGGTCACGGCGCCTCACCGCAGGCCCTGCGCGAGGGCTTCGTCAAGGTGCGCGGCAGCGCCCGGGTCACCAGCCCGGAGCCCGAGGCGACCTACCAGGCGCTGGAGAAGTACTCCACCGACCTGACGGCCCGCGCCCGCGACGGCAAACTCGACCCGGTTATCGGGCGGGACAACGAGATTCGCCGCGTCGTGCAGGTGCTGAGTCGGCGCACCAAGAACAACCCGGTGCTGATCGGCGAGCCCGGCGTCGGCAAGACCGCGATCGTGGAGGGCCTGGCCCAGCGCATCGTCGCCGGCGACGTGCCCGAGAGCCTGCGCGACAAGACCGTCATCAGCCTGGACCTGGGCTCGATGGTGGCCGGCGCGAAGTACCGCGGCGAGTTCGAGGAACGGCTCAAGGCCGTCCTCGACGACATCAAGAACTCCGCCGGGCAGATCATCACCTTCATCGACGAGCTGCACACCATCGTCGGCGCCGGCGCGACCGGCGAGGGCGCGATGGACGCCGGCAACATGATCAAGCCGATGCTGGCCCGCGGCGAGCTGCGGCTGGTCGGCGCCACCACGCTCGACGAGTACCGCAAGTACATCGAGAAGGACGCCGCGCTGGAGCGCCGCTTCCAGCAGGTGCTGGTCGGCGAGCCCTCGGTGGAGGACACCGTCGGCATCCTGCGCGGGCTGAAGGACCGCTACGAGGTGCACCACGGCGTGCGCATCACCGACTCGGCGCTGGTCGCCGCGGCGACGCTGTCCGACCGCTACATCACCGCGCGGTTCCTGCCGGACAAGGCCATCGACCTGGTCGACGAGGCCGCCAGCCGGCTGAAGATGGAGATCGACTCCCGGCCCGTCGAGATCGACGAGGTCGAGCGCTTGGTGCGCCGCCTCGAGATCGAGGAGATGGCGCTGGCCAAGGAGGAGGACGAGGCGTCCAAGGAGCGGCTGGAGAAGCTGCGCTCCGAGTTGGCCGACCAGAAGGAGAAGCTGGCCGAGCTGACCACCCGCTGGCAGAACGAGAAGAACGCCATCGACGTCGTCCGCGAGCTCAAGGAGCAGTTGGAGGCGTTGCGCGGGGAGTCCGAGCGCGCCGAGCGCGACGGCGACCTGGCCAAGGCCGCCGAGCTGCGCTACGGCCGCATCCCCGAGGTCGAGAAGAAGCTCGACGCGGCGCTGCCCCAGGCCGAAGCGCGGGAGAACGTCATGCTCAAGGAGGAGGTTGGGCCCGACGACATCGCCGAGGTGGTGTCGGCGTGGACCGGCATCCCCGCCGGCCGGATGCTCGAGGGCGAGACCGCCAAGCTGCTGCGCATGGAGGAGGAGCTGGGCAAGCGCGTCATCGGGCAGAAGAGGGCCGTGACGGCCGTCTCCGATGCCGTACGGCGTTCCCGGGCCGGCGTCGCCGACCCCAACCGGCCCACCGGCTCGTTCATGTTCCTCGGGCCGACCGGTGTCGGTAAGACCGAGCTGGCCAAGGCGCTGGCGGAGTTCCTGTTCGACGACGAACGCGCCATGGTGCGCATCGACATGAGCGAGTACGGCGAGAAGCATTCCGTCGCGCGGCTGGTCGGCGCCCCGCCGGGATACATCGGCTACGACCAGGGCGGTCAGCTGACCGAGGCGGTGCGGCGGCGTCCCTACACGGTGATCCTGTTCGACGAGATCGAAAAGGCCCACCCGGACGTGTTCGACGTGCTGCTGCAGGTGCTCGACGAGGGCCGGCTGACCGACGGGCAGGGCCGCACCGTCGACTTCCGCAACACCATCCTGATCCTGACTTCCAACCTGGGATCGGGTGGCAGCGAGGAGCAGGTGATGGCCGCGGTGCGCTCGGCGTTCAAGCCGGAGTTCATCAACCGGCTCGACGACGTCATCATCTTCGATGGCCTCGAGCCCGGCGAGCTGGTGTCGATCGTCGACATCCAGCTGGCCCAGCTGCAGAAGCGGCTGGCGCAGCGTCGCCTCACGCTCGAGGTGTCGCTGCCGGCCAAGCAGTGGCTGGCACATCGCGGATTCGACCCGGTCTACGGCGCGCGGCCGTTGCGCCGGCTGGTGCAGCAGGCCATCGGTGACCAGCTGGCCAAGATGTTGCTGGCCGGCGACGTGCACGACGGCGACACCGTTCCGGTGAACGTCAGCCCCGACGGTGACTCGCTGATTCTGGGCTAAGCGCGCAGAGGCGTCGACTTGTTGCGGGTATTTCGCACCAACCGCCGCAACAAGTCGACGTTCGGCGCTTATGCGCCCGGGCGGGCGCAGCAAACCTTGATTGGGTTGTGACCTGGTCGCCTTCTGTGTTCCGGGCCAATAGCAGATACCCTGTTTTGGATGGTCCCCCTCTGGTTCACGCTCTCCGCGCTGTGCTTTGTCGGTGCGGGGGTGTTGCTGTACGTCGACATCGATCGGCGGCGCGGGCGCAGCAGGCGCCGCAAGTCGTGGGCGCGATCGCACGGATTCGACTACGAGCCTGAATCGACCGACATCCTCAAGCGCTGGAAGCGCGGCGTGATGTCGACGGTGGGCGACGTCGCCGCCCAGAACGTGGTGCTGGGCCAGATTCGCGGTGAGGCCGTCTACATCTTCGACCTCGAAGAGGTCGCCACCGTCATCGCGCTGCACCGCAAGGTGGGCACCAACGTGGTGGTGGACCTGCGCCTCAAGGGGCTCAAAGAGCCACGGGAGAGCGACATTTGGCTGTTGGGAGCGATCGGGCCGCGGATGGTGTACTCCACCAACCTCGACGCCGCCCGCCGGGCCTGCGACCGCCGGATGGTCACCTTCGCGCACACCGCACCGGACAGCGCCGAGATCATGTGGAACGAACAGAACTGGACGCTGGTGGCCTTGCCGATCACCAGCACGCGCACCGAGTGGGACGAGGGCCTGCGCACCGTACGCCAGTTCAACGACCTGTTGCGGGTGCTGCCGCCGCTGCCGGAGGAGGCCCCGCAGGAGGCCGGGCCGCCGTCCGGACTGCGCAACGCCTCACCCAGCCGGCCGCTGGCGCCCGCGGGCCGCGCGGAGCTGCCGCCCCGGCGCGCGCAGCAGGACGTGGCGGGGCTGCTCGGCCCCGACCTGCCGCCGGGTCGCCGCGCCGCCGAGCCGCTGCGCCGCGACCAGCCCCAGCCCGCCGACGGGCGTTCGGAGACCATCCGCCGCCCACCGCCGTCCGGGCGCAACGGCCAGCAGGCCAGCAACTATCAGCGCTGACGGCGGGCCCCGGGTGGCCGCAAGGCCGGTGCTGCCGACGTCATTAGGATGTCGCTCATGCCTCGCCCCGTCGCCCTGATCACCGGGCCTACGTCCGGAATCGGCGCCGGGTTCGCGCGACGCTATGCCAGCGACGGTTACGACCTGGTCCTGGTCGCTCGCGATGTCGACCGCCTGACCAGACTGGCCGAGGAACTGCAGCAACACTCCGGTTCCGTCGAGATCCTGCCCGCCGACCTGGCCGATACGGCCGGCCGTCAGCGCGTCTGTGACCGGCTCGCGGCCGGGGGAGTGCGCGTCCTGGTCAACAATGCCGGCTTCGGCACCTCCGGCGACTTCTGGTCCGCCGACCCCGCGCTGCTGCAGTCCCAGCTCGACGTCAACGTCACCGCGGTCATGCACCTGACCCGCGCCGCGCTGCCCGCCATGCTGGCGGCCGGCGCGGGCACCGTCGTCAACATCGCCAGCATCGCCGGGCTGGTGCCCGGGCGCGGGTCGACGTATTCGGCGTCCAAGGCGTGGGTGATCTCGTTCAGCGAGGGCCTGTCGGTGGGCCTGCAGGGCACCGGGGTGTCCGTGCACGCCGTGTGCCCGGGCTACGTGCACACCGAATTTCACGACCGCGCTGGGATCGACATGGCCAAGTCGCCGTCGTTCATGTGGCTCGAGGTCGACGATGTGGTCAGCCAGAGCCTGGCCGATATCGCCCGCGGCAAGGTGATCAGCATTCCGGGCCTGCAGTACAAGGCGATCATCGCCGCCGAGCGCCTGCTGCCGCGGACCCTGATGCGGGCCGTCACCAAACGAATCGGGAGTGGCCGTGGCCGGACCTGACCTCGAAGAGCTGGCGGAGCTGGTGCGGCGCCTGTCGGTGGTGCACGGGCGGGTCACGCTGTCCTCCGGCAAGGAGGCCGACTACTACGTCGACCTGCGCCGGGCCACCCTGCACCACCGCGCCTCGGCATTGATCGGCACGCTGATGCGCGACCTGACCAGCGACTGGGACTACGCCGTCGTCGGCGGCCTGACGCTGGGTGCCGACCCGGTGGCCACCGCCGTCATGCACGCGCCGGGCCGGCCGATCGACGCCTTCGTGGTGCGCAAGTCCGCGAAAACCCATGGGCTGCAACGCCTTATCGAAGGCTCCGAGGTATCCGGCAAGCGGGTGCTGGTCGTCGAGGACACCAGCACCACCGGCAACTCGGCGCTGACCGCGGTGCGCGCCGTACAGGAGGCGGGTGGCGACGTGGTGGGGGTGGCCACGGTGGTGGACCGCGCCACCGGCGCCGCCGAGGCCATCGAGGCCGAGGGGCTGCCCTATCGAAGCGTGCTCGGGCTCGCCGATCTGGGGCTGAGCTAGTTGCCGGCTGATCTTCGTAGCCCGAGCCGCTGAATCATGCGTAGCGCCCTCGCGATGCTCGCGTGCGTGGTGGCCTGCCTGGCCGGCTGCTCGTCCTCCAGCCAGCCGGTGCGTCCCTACGGCGCCCAGGGCGCGCGGCTCGGTGAATCGCTGGCGCTGCTGGGCTGGAACATGTCGGTGTCGAATCTGCGCTGGGACGGCGACTACGTGCTGGTCGACGTCGACGCCAGCCCGGCCTCGGCCAAGGACCCGCACGCCAAAGCCGAGGACATCCGCTTCGGGCTCTACGGCGCGCTGGCCCACCCCCTCGAGACCGCGGGCCTGGGCAGCTGTGACAAATCCTTTCAAGCGAAGACCACCAATGTGCGCGACGTCCCCGCGCCGCTCTCGGCGTCCCGCGACCGGCTTACCGGCACGGTTTGCCTTGGGCCGCTGAAGGATCGAAGCCAGGTGCGCGGCGTCTACGGCTACTCGCCGCGCGACCGGATCCCGGACAGCTCGTCGGCCTACCCGGTCGCCTTCCCGGTGGGGCTGCTGCCCACCAACCCCAACGACAGCGGCGGGTTGGCGGTCAAGACCGCCAGCCTGTCGGCATGGCGCGCCGACGGCAAGCCGGTGACCAAGATGCAGCTGGGTGATCCGGGAGCGTTCACCGGCAACGGCTACATGCTGTTGGGGTTGGAGGCCACCGCCGTCGCGGCCCGCTACCGCGACGAGTCCGTCAAGCGCGGCGGGCCGATGATGCTGCTGGCCTCGCCGACCCTGCCCGCCCCGGGACTGAACCCGGCCTGCTCGACCTACGGGTCGTCGGTGCTGATCCTGCCCGACGCGTCGTTGGATGCGGTGCACGTCAACGCGTCGCTGTGCACCCAGGGCGAGATCAACGACGCGCTGCTGTACGCGACGCTGGCCATCGACGGCACGCACGCCGGGGTGTGGACGCAGCGATGAGCGGACCTGGGCCCACCGAATGGTCCGCGACCCCGCCCGCTGGCGTCGGCCCGTGGCGGGGCGAGCTCCCCGAAGACCCGCGCTATGACCCAATCCTGTTGCGCGAGGGCGACACTCGCAACGTCGTCGACGCCTACCGGTACTGGACGCGCGAGGCGATCATCGCCGACATCGACCGGCGCCGGCATCCCCTGCACGTCGCGATCGAGAACTTCGGCCACGACGCCAATATCGGTTCGGTGGTGCGCACCGCCAACGCCTTCGCGGTGCACACCGTGCACATCGTGGGGCGGCGGCGATGGAATCGCCGGGGCGCCATGGTCACCGATCGCTATCAGCGGTTGTGCCATCACGACAGCACCGCCGAGCTGCTCGCCTTCGCGGCCGACGCCGGCCTGACGGTGGTGGCCGTCGACAACGTGCCGGGCGCCGCGCGCCTAGAGGAGGCCACGCTGCCACGCGAGTGCCTGCTGGTGTTCGGTCAGGAGGGCCCCGGCATCACCGACGACACCCGCACGGGCGCAACGCTGACGGTGTCGATCGCGCAGTTCGGCTCGACGCGCAGCATCAACGCCGGCGTCGCCGCCGGCATCGCCATGCACGCCTGGGTCAAGCAGCACGCCGATCTGTCCCAGGCCTGGTAGCCCGACGCCGTACGCGCACAGGCAACCGGGTGCGGCAGGATCGACAGGTATGGATCAGCTCTGGGTCAACCGCGCGGCCAGCAGCGAAGCCGCTGTCACGCAACGACACCTGAAACGCCTCTGGGGACTTCCCGCGACGCAGCTGGGGGTGGTCGCCTGGCCGGCGACGCGGCGCGACCGCTGGTTCGGCACCTGGCACTACTGGTGGCAGGCGCATCTGCTCGATTGCCTGGTCGACGCCCAGCAGCGGGATCCGCAGCCGCACCGCCACACCGAGATCAACCGGCAGGTCCGCTCGCACCGGCTGCGCAACAACTTCTCCTGGGTCAACAGCTACTACGACGACATGGCCTGGCTGGCGCTGGCGCTCGAACGCGCCGCCCGGATCGCCGGCGTGCAGCGCCGCCGCGCCCTGCCCAAGCTCGCCGCGCAGTTCGTCAAGGCCTGGGCGCCCGAGGACGGCGGCGGGATCCCCTGGCGCAAGTCCGACCAGTTCTTCAACGCCCCGGCCAACGGCCCGGCCGGGATTTTCCTCGCGCGTTACGGCGACCACCTGAAACGCGCTGAGCAGATGGGGAATTGGATCGACCAGACGTTGATCGACCCGGAGACCCACCTGGTGTTCGACGGCATCAAGGCCGGTTCGCTGGTGCGCGCGCAGTACACCTACTGCCAGGGCGTGGTGCTCGGGCTGGAGACCGAGCTGGCCGCCCGCACCGCGGTCGAGGTCAGGCAGCGTCACGCCGCCCGGGTGCACCGCCTGGTCGCGGCGGTGGACGAACACATGGCGCCGGCGGGCGTGCTGGCCGGGGCCGGCGGCGGGGACGGCGGTCTGTTCGCCGGGGTGACCGCCCGCTACCTGGCGCTGGTGGCCACCACGCTGCCGGGGGAGTCGGCCGACGACGCGCTGGCGCGCGACACCGCCCGGCGGATCGTGCTGGCCAGCGCGAAGGCGGCCTGGGACAACAGGCAGGCGGTGGACGGGCTGCCGGTGTTCGGCCCGTTCTGGGACCGCGACGCCCAGCTGCCCACGGCGGGTGGCAAAGAAGCGGAATTCGTCGAGGGCGCGGTGATGGCCTCCGAGGTCGCCGAGCGGGACCTGTCGGTGCAGCTGTCGGGGTGGATGCTCATGGAGGCCGCCTGTAACGTCTCCGCCGAGTCGAAGAACGGGAGCACCCTGTGAGCAATAAGGTTCACCACGACGCAGAGTCGGCTCTGCACGGCCTGCTGAAGGACGGCATCACCATCGCCGCTGGCGGATTCGGTCTGTGCGGCATTCCGGAGAAGCTGATCCAGGCCCTGGTCGACAGCGGCATCAAGGACCTCACCATCGTCGGAAACAACGCCGGCGTAGACGATTTCGGCATGGGACTGCTGCTCAAGGGACGCCAGGTGAAGAAGGTGATCGCGTCCTACGTCGGCGAGAACAAGGAATTCGAGCGCCAGGTGCTGGCCGGCGAGCTGGACCTGGTGCTGACGCCGCAGGGCACGCTGGCCGAGAAGCTGCGCGCCGGCGGCGCGGGCATCCCCGGCTTCTACACCCGCACCGCGTTCGGCACCAACCTCGCCGAGGGCAAGGACACCCGGGTCTTCGACGGCATCGAATACGTTCTGGAAGAAGGCATCCGGGCCGACGTCGCGATCGTCAAGGCGTGGAAGGGCGACACCGCCGGCAATCTCGTGTACCGCAAGACGGCGCGCAACTTCAACCCGATGATCGCCACCTGCGGCGCGGTCACCGTCGCCGAGGTGGAGGAGCTGGTCGAGGTCGGCGAGCTGGATCCCGACCTGATCCACACCCCCGGCATCTACGTCGACCGCATCATCGAGGGCACCGGCTACGAGAAGCGCATCGAGTTTCGCACCACCAGCGGCGGCGCCGCGCTGAAAAGCGACAGCCCCCTTCGCGAGCGAATGGCCCAGCGCGCCGCCCAGGAACTGCGCGACGGCTTCTACGTCAACCTGGGCATCGGCATCCCGACGTTGGTGGCCAACTTCATTCCCGACGGCATCAAGGTCACCCTGCAATCGGAGAACGGCCTGCTCGGCATCGGGGCCTACCCGAGCGAGGACACCGTCGACCCCGATCTGATCAACGCGGGCAAGCAGACCATCACCAGCCTGCCCGGGTCGAGCTTCTTCTCGAGCGCCGATTCCTTCGCGATGATCCGCGGCGGCCACATCGACCTGTCCATCCTGGGCGCGCTCGAGGTCGCCGAAAACGGCGACCTGGCCAACTGGATGGTGCCCGGCAAGATGGTCAAAGGCCCAGGCGGCGCAATGGATTTGGTGTCGGGGGTCAAGCGCGTGATCGTGCTGATGGATCACACCGCCAAAGACGGCAGCCCGAAGATCCTCAGCCAGTGCACGCTGCCGCTCACCGGCAAGAACGTGGTCGACATGATCATCACCAACCTGTGCGTCTTCGACGTCGAACCGGGACAGGGGCTGGTGCTCACCGAATTGCAGCCCGGCGTCACGGTCGAGGACGTCCGCGCCAAGACGGGCTGCGACTTCAAAGTCGCGCTCTGATCCCGCGCCGGCGGTGGCCGGCTATTCGGCCGCCGGCAGCCGCTCGGGTTCGCGGTCCTCGGCGCTGTGCGCGTGGCGGCGTCCCCGATAGCTGCGCCAGGCGGCGACCAACGCCGGCATCAGCGAGACGAGCAGGATGGCCAGCAGGATCTTCTGCAGGTTGTGGTGCACGAACGGCACGTTGCCCAGAAAGTAGCCGGCCAGCGTCACGCCGCCGCCCCAGAGGATGCCGCCGACGATGTCGAAGCCCAAAAACACCGGGTAGCGCATGTAGGACACCCCGGCGACCACCGGTGTGAACGTCCGGATGAACGGCGCGAACCGGGCCAGGATGATCGCCCAGGGGCCGTACTTCTCGAAGAACGCGTGCGACTCGGTCACATGGTGCTTCTTGAAGAACCGCGAGTCTTCCTTCTTGAACAGCGCCGGGCCGATGCGCCGGCCGATGAAATACCCGGTCTGGTCGCCGAGGATCGCCACGGTGGCGACGGCGGGGGCCAGCACCCAGATGCTGGCCGGCGGATTGGGGTGCGCCGCCAGCAGGCCGCCGGTGAACAGCAGCGACTCGCCCGGCAACAGCGGAAACAGCAGCCCGGTCTCGATGAAGACGATGATCAGGATGCCGGGCAGCACCGCCGAACCGAAGACGCCGTTGGCGCCCAACCAGTACATGGGGTCGAAGATGTCGGGCAGGGCCGTCACGGCGGTGCTCATGATTCCTCAACATACCGGCGAAACGACCCCGGCCCGCACGGACCGGACCTTAAGGCCCGTACTAACCCGCGCCGCGCTTCGCCGGGTAGCTGTCGACCACGCATCCGTGGTTGGGTAGGACCAGCCGTCAGGAGGTGTCTGATGCCCATCGCCACGCCCGAGGTCTACGCCGAGATGCTGCGACGCGCCAAGGAGGATGCCTATGCCTTCCCGGCGATCAACTGCACGTCGTCGGAGACGGTGAACGCGGCCCTCAAAGGCTTCGCCGACGCCGGCAGCGACGGAATCATCCAATTCTCCACCGGCGGTGCGGAATTCGCCTCGGGGCTGGGTGTCAAGGACATGGTGGCCGGTGCGGTGGCGCTGGCCGAGTTCACCCGCTGCATCGCCGACAGATATCCGGTCAACGTTGCGCTGCACACCGACCATTGCCCTAAGGACAAGCTGGACACCTATGTCCGCCCGCTGCTGGCCATCTCGGCCGAACGGGTCGCGGCGGGCAAAGACCCGCTGTTCGGGTCACACATGTGGGACGGCTCGGCCGTGCCGATCGACGAGAACCTGGTGATCGCGCGCGACCTGCTCAAGGACGCGGCGGCCGCCAAGATCATCCTCGAGATCGAGATCGGCGTGGTGGGCGGCGAAGAGGACGGCGTCGCCAACGAGATCAACGACAAGCTCTACACCACCCCCGACGACTTCGAGAAGACCATCGACGCGCTGGGCCACGGCGAGCACGGCAAGTACCTGCTCGCCGCCACCTTCGGCAACGTCCACGGGGTCTACAAGCCCGGCAACGTCAAGCTGCGCCCCGACATCCTGGCGCAGGGCCAGCAGGTGGCTGCGGCCAGGCTGGGACTGCCCGCCGAGGCCAAGCCGTTCGACTTCGTCTTCCACGGCGGGTCCGGGTCGCTGACGTCGGAGATCGAGGAGGCGCTGCGCTACGGCGTGGTCAAGATGAACGTCGACACGGACACCCAGTACGCGTTCACCCGCCCGATCGCCGGTCACATGTTCGCCAACTATGACGGCGTGCTCAAGGTCGACGGCGAGGTCGGCGTCAAAAAGGTCTACGACCCCCGCAGCTACCTCAAGAAGGCCGAGGCGTCGATGTCCGAGCGGGTGGTGCAGGCCTGCACCGACCTGCATTGCGCCGGAAAGTCGGTGGGCTGATCAATCGCCGAGCGTGAAGTTAGTTTCACGCTCGGCGCCCAATGTGAAGCTAGTTTCACGCTCGCGGAGCGACCTGGCCTGCCTAGCCGCTGGCGGACTGGCAGACCTTCCATTGGTCGTCGCGGTACTGCAGATCCAGGCTGCGGGTCGAGCGCAGCTGCGGGTCATAGGCCATGAACGTGGTGACGTTCGCCTCGGCGTGCTGGCCGTTGACCACCACCTGGTCGATGCTGGCGATCACCGGATACTGCTTGGCCGCCGACACCCGTCGGTAGGTCTCGTCCCACGCGTGCTCGTCGTAGTCGGCGTAGCCGTCGCGGGTGGTGCCGCAGGTGATGGTGCGCAGCGTGGTCAGGTCACCGCGCTGGATCGCGACGTCGAAATTCTGGATGGTGTGACGAACCTGGTCTTCCTGCGAGACGCCGGCGTGCTTGCCGCGGGTCAGCAGCACCGTGCCCAGGATCGCGATCGCCGCCAGCGCCAGCACGATCACCACCAGCGCCAGTATCCAGCCCCAGTTGAACTGCCGCGAGGTGCGCAGCTTCCCCCCGAACCGCGGCGGAATCGATTGCGGGACAGCGGCTTTGGGCGGTGCGCCGAACTGCGTGGTGGCGTCTCCCGGCGGCGTCGCGAACACCTCGGTGGCGGGTTCGGCGGTGGTGTTGATGATCGCGGTCTCTTTGGCGTCGAAGCCGGGCGCGGTGAAGCGCCGTTCGCGCTGCGGCCCATCCGCGATTTCTTCGGGGCCGCTCTGCGGGTCGGGCCTGTTGATCACCACGGTCTCCGTCTCGGAGTCGGTGGGGACCATGGGGACGCTCTCGGTGGCGTCTTCTCCGGTGTCGAAGCCGGACTCGGCCCCCCATTCGTCGCTCGGTTCGGTGCGCGAATCGCGTGGGTCGAACCCGGGCCGTTTCGGCGCGCCGCCGCGGTCGGGTTCGGATGGGTTGGGCATGAGTACTACTGTCCTCCCGCTTCGTGGGGTAGTTGCAGAGCTTAGCGACCGAGTACCCGGCTCGCGGCGATGGCCGAGGTGCGTCACGCGGGCAAAACGAGCGAGCTGCAGAATAGAGCCATGACGCCGATGGGAGATCTTCTAGGGCCCGACCCGATCCTGCTGCCCGGAGATGCCGATGCCGAGGCGGAACTGCTCGCCGGTGAAAAGGCGGGCATCGTCGCCGCCGCGCATCCGACCGCGTCGGTGGCCTGGGCGGCACTGGCCGAGCAGGCGCTGGCCGACGACCAGGCCATCACCGCCTACGCCTACGCCCGCACCGGCTACCACCGCGGCCTGGACCAGCTGCGCAGAAACGGCTGGAAGGGCTTCGGCCCAGTGCCCTATTCGCACGAACCCAACCGCGGCTTCCTGCGGTGTGTGGCGGCCCTGGCGCGCGCCGCCGACACCATCGGCGAAACCGACGAATACTCGCGCTGCCTGGATCTGCTCGACGATTGCGACCCCGAGGCGCGCCCGGCGCTGGGGCTGTGACGCCTTAGAAGCTGTCCGAACAATCGCTGTCGTCGGGGCAGTCGATCTGCACGGTGGCGTGCTCGAGCCCGCGAGCCGACAGCACCGCCCGCGCGTCGTGCAGAACCCGGGCCGAGTCGCCGGCGCTGATCAGGTGTGCGGTGCACATGTCCTTGCCGGGGGAGAGCGTCCACACGTGCAGGTCGTGCACGTCGATCACGCCGTCGACGGCCTCGAGCGCGGCGCGCAGTTCCTCGACGTCGATGTGGGTAGGCGACGATTCGGAGAGGATCCGCAGCGCGTCGCGGGCCAGCGCGACGGCGCGGGGCAGCACCCACAGCGCGACCAGCACGGCCACCACCACGTCGGCGTAGGGCCAGTGCGTCGTCACCGTCACCACACCGGCGATCAGCACGCCCAGGCTGCCCACGGTGTCGGCGACCACCTCCATGTAGGCGCCCTTGACCGCCAGGCTGCCCGACGAGTGCGAACGCAACAGCAGCGCGACGACGAGGTTGGCGGCCAGCCCCGCCAGCGCGACCACGATCATCGGCACGCCGGGCACGGTCGGAGCTTCGCTGAGCCGCCGGATGGCCTCGTAGAGGATGAACACCGCGACGCCGATCAGCAGCGCCGCGTTGGCGACGGCGGTGAACACCTCGGCGCGATGCCAGCCGTAGGTGCGGGCGGGTGACGAGCTGCCGCGGCGGGCCAGCGTGACCGCGGCCAGCCCCATGAACACCGCGACGACATCGGTCAGCATGTGGCCGGCGTCGGCCAGCAGCGCGATCGAGTTGATCAGCAGCGAGGTGGCCAGCTCCACCACGAAGAACGCCGCCAGAATCGCTGCGGCCGCGACCATGCGCGGGATCACCCGAGCGTCGTCGGTCTCGGCCGGGGTGTGGTTGTGGCCTGCGCCCATGGCGCGAAATATATGCGCAATAGCGCATATATGGCAAGGGTCAGAACCAGCGGCTCCAGAACCGGGTCAGCGCGTTGCCCCAGGCCACCAGCACGTCCGGCACACCGGACAGGTCGAACAGCGACAGCACCAGCCCGAAGAACCACTGGTTGAGCACCGGGGCCAGCAGCAGGAACAGCAAGATGACGAAGCCCCACTGCTTAGCCGGCGCCAGCGCCCGCTGGGTGTCGCGGCTCAGGTGCGGCTCCAGGGCGTCGTATCCGTCCAGGCCCGGGATGGGCAGCAGGTTGAGCAGCACGGCGGTGAGCTGAAGGAACGCGAGGAAGGCCACGCCGGACCACAGCACGACGTGCCTTGGGTCGAAGAACAACCGCGTCACCACCAGCAGCAGCACCGCGAGCGCGAGGTTGGCCGCCGGGCCGGCAAGGCTGACCAGGGTGCGCCGGGCCGGCGTCATGAACCAGGTCCGCACGTAGACCGCCGCGCCGGGCAGGCCGATTCCGCCCAGCAGGATGACGACCATGGGTAGCGCCAGCGACAACCCGGGATGGGCGTAGCGGCGCGGGTCCAGGGTCAGGTACCCGCGCACGGAGTCATCGTGATCGCCGAACCGCCAGGCGGTCAGCGCGTGCCCGAATTCGTGCAGGCACAGCGACACCAGCCAGCCGGCGATGACGAAGACGAAGACCCCGGCGTAGGCCAGCGGCCGCGCGCTGGCCCCGGCCGACCAGGCCAGCGCGCCGCCGCCGGCCGTCAGCCCGAGCAGGCCTAGAAAGATCGGGCTGGGCCGTACCGATTCGTGTTGGGAGGCAGGGAAGCTCACCGATCGAAACTAGCGGACCAGCAGCCAGCCTTCGATGTGGCGGTAGAACGCCGATCGCCGCGCGGTGCGGCGCGCGAAGACACCGTCGCGCAGCACGGCGACGCCCGTGCTGCCCAGTTGGGCCGCGCGGCCGGTGACCCAGTGGCGCCACGGCCGGCCGACGATCGCCGCGCGCAGCCCCGGCATGGCCAGCGTTGGCTCGATCCACACCCCGGCGACGTCCCCGTCGAACAGCGTGGTGTCGTCGACCACCGCCTCGCCATGGATGGACCGTGCGTCATCCGGCGGCACCCAGCCGGCCCGCCCGACGATCACCGACCCGGTCTCGTCGCGGATCAGCGGCACCCGCCGCGGCGCACCACGCCCGGCGCGGCGCGCCGCCCGGCGCCCGGCCGGCAGGCGATAGATCCGGGTCGCGCGGGTGCGCCGGCACGGCACGTAGGCCACCTCGATGTCGAGGCGCTCGGCACGCAACAGTCGGGTCAGCACAGCGGCCAGCTCGGCGTCGCCGCCCAGCACGACCAGCCGCCGATACGGGCCGATGGCGGCGTCGACGTCGGTTTCGCCGGTGACCCGGTGGGTGTGCATGTCCCGCAGTGGTCGGTAGAGGGGCCGTCCGCCGAACACCAGGACCGCGGCGCCCCGATCTCCTTGCGTCACAGCCCATCCAATCGCGCAGTAGCCAATGTCATTGGCTCCCAACGTCTCTGGCCACATACGCACCGCGACGCCGGAAGTGCTCGTCATAACGACACAGTCACAACATGGTGTCGACTACGAAAGTTGTTGCAACGCTGCCGGTAAACAACCGGATACTTTACTCCTGCCACAGGGCCGACGTTGCGCGGAATCCCGCCACGAGTGGTTGAGGGAACGGAGAACTACCATTCGCCGATTTACCGTCGTCTTGTCAACCGCGCGAACCGCATTGGTCGCGTCGGGTGCCGGCCCCACCCGCCTCCGTTGCTGACGGGGCAGTTCCGCCGCGTCGGCGCCGTGTGGCTTTCAATTGTTCTGCTGTGCAACGGATCTGCGAAGGCCTCGGCCGACGAATCGATCGTTATCGACCTGGTGCGGCATGGGCAGTCGACGGCCAATGCGGCGGCCCTGATCGACACCGCGCCGCCCGGAGCGTCGCTCACCGCGCTTGGTCAGCAACAGGCTCAGACCGTCGCCGGCGTGCTCGCGGCGAAGGGCCCGGTCGCCGCGATCTTCGCGTCGCAGTTGATCAGGACGCAGCAGACCGCGGCGCCGTTGGCTGCCGCGTTGGGGGTGAATGTGCAGGCGCTGCCGGGGCTCAACGAGATCGACGCCGGCGCCTTCAACGGCCAGCCGCAGGTCAGCCTCGGCGGGCTGGCCTATCTGCTGGCACCGGTCGCGTGGATGCTCGGGCTGCGGATCGTGCCGATGCTGGCCCCCGGATCCACCGACGCCAACGGGTACGAGTTCCGCAGGCGTTTCAACGGCGCGCTGCAAACCGTGTACGGCAATGCCGCGACCAACGCGGGCGGCTTCAACGACGTGCTCCAGACGATGTATGCCAGTGCGGTCGCCAACCCGGTCCGCGCCGCGAACGGCAGTATCACCGAGGTGGCGTTCTCCAGCGAATTCGCCATCGGCGTCGGGACGATGATGACCGTCAGAAACCCCGATCCGTTGCTCCTGCTTTTCGATCCGCTGCCCAACACGGGCATCGTCGTGATCCAGGGCAGCCCCCGCGATGGCTGGACGCTGATCAGCTGGAACGGGAAACCGGTGCACCCGGGTTGGTCGGGCACTAAGAACGCTCGCGGCGCCAACGGCCTGTGCCTGATGTTGGACCCGTCGACCAGGACCGGCGTATGCGCGACCAAACCGCCCGCGACGGCAAGTGCGCCGGTCGCGACGTCTCCTGGCTTAAGCTGATTTGCCCGGCTCAGTCGGCCACCGGCGGCCCGCGCGGCCGCCAGGCTATGGTGGGTCACCGGCTGGACCACAATACGCAGGCGAGATCAGGTGGGAGCGTGTCATGCCGGCAATCGTCCTCATCGGCGCCCAATGGGGCGACGAGGGCAAAGGGAAGGCCACCGATTTGCTCGGTGGGCGAGTGCAGTGGGTGGTGCGCTACCAGGGCGGCAACAACGCCGGACACACCGTCGTCTTGCCCACCGGCGAGAATTTCGCGCTGCACCTGATCCCGTCGGGGGTGCTCACGCCCGGCGTCACCAACGTCATCGGTAACGGAGTGGTGATCGACCCCGGCGTGCTGCTCGAGGAGCTGAAGGGGCTCGAAGACCGGGGCGTCGACACCTCCCAGCTGTTGATCTCAGCCGATGCCCACCTGCTGATGCCCTACCACGTGGCCATCGACAAAGTCACTGAGCGCTACATGGGCAACAAGAAGATCGGTACCACGGGCCGCGGTATCGGCCCCTGCTACCAGGACAAGATCGCCCGGCAGGGCATTCGGGTCGCCGACGTGCTCGACCCCCAGGAGCTCACCCACAAGATCGAGGCCGCGCTGGAGTTCAAGAATCAAGTGCTGGTCAAGATCTACAACCGCAAGGCCCTGGACGCGACGCAGGTCGTCGACAACTTGCTGGCGCAGGCCGAGAGCTTCAAGCACCGCATCGCCGACACCCGGCTGCTGCTCAACACCGCGCTGGAGGCCGGCGAGACCGTCCTGCTGGAGGGATCGCAAGGCACCCTGCTCGATGTCGATCACGGCACGTATCCCTATGTGACGTCGTCGAATCCGACCGCCGGCGGCGCGGCCGTGGGTTCGGGCATCGGCCCGACCCGGATCACCACCGTGCTCGGGATCCTGAAGGCCTACACCACCCGCGTCGGGTCGGGCCCGTTCCCCACCGAGTTGTTCGACGAGAACGGCGAATACCTGTCCAAGACCGGCGGCGAATTCGGTGTCACCACCGGACGGCGCCGGCGCTGCGGCTGGTTCGACGCCGTCATCGCCCGCTACGCCACCCGGGTCAACGGCATCACCGACTTCTTTCTGACCAAGCTCGACGTGCTGTCCAGCCTGGAGACGGTTCCGGTGTGTGTGGGCTACCGGATCGACGGGGCACGCATCCACGAGATGCCGATGACGCAAAGCGATTTGGCGCGCGCCGAGCCCGTTTACGAGGAGTTGCCCGGTTGGTGGGAGGACATCTCGCACGCCAGGGAATTCGACGATCTGCCTGCCAAGGCGCGCGACTACGTACTGCGACTGGAAGAGCTTGCCGGAGCGCATATTTCGTGCATCGGCGTGGGCCCCGGGCGCGAACAGACCATCGTGCGCCGCGACGTGCTGGCAGCCCGCCCGTGACGGATGCGGCCCAGGATCCCAAAGACCTCGACCCCGAATACGAACACCACGGCGGCTTCCCGGAATACGGGGTGGCCTGCCCGGGCCCGGGCTTCGGGCGGTTCGTGGCGGCCATGCGGCGCTTGCAGGACCTCGCGGTGTCGGCCGACCCCGACGACGACGTGTGGGACGACGCGGCCGACCGTGTCACGGCGCTGACCGAGCTGCTCGGTCCGTTCCAGGCCGCCGTGGAGGGACAGGCGCCCGCCGGGCGCACCCCCGACCTGCCCGGCATGGGCAGCCTGTTGTTGCCGCCGTGGACGCTGACGCGCTACGAGCCCGACGGCTGCGAGATGCAGGGCCGCTTCACCCGGTTTCACGTCGGTGGCAACTACGCGGTGCACGGCGGCGTGCTGCCGCTGCTGTTTGACCACATGTTCGGGATGGTCTCGCACGCCTCGAACCGCCCGATCAGCCGCACGGCGTTCCTGCATGTGGACTACCGCAAGATCACCCCGATCGATGTGCCGCTGGTGGTCCGCGGACGGGTCACCGGCACCGAGGGGCGCAAGGCGTTCGTGTCGGCGGAATTGGTCGACACCGACGGCGCGCTGCTGGCCGAGGCCAACGGCCTGATGGTGCAGTTACTCCCAGGCCAGCCCTAGGCTAGGTGGCCCGCTTCCTCAGCACCCCGCTACGCGGGCCGCATCGTCAGCAGGCGGCTCGACCGGCGCACCACAGGAACCGACCTATCCTTGAGCCGTGACTGACGGCCTGACCGACGGACGGGACGACGAGACGACGGCGCTCGTGGTGCCCCAGCAAGCGCCGGCGCGCGCCGAAGCCCCGCCCGCGGCGCCCGCCGACGGCAGGCCCACAGTGGTGCTGCTGGGTGCCGGCGAGATCGGCCGGGAGTTGGCGATCGACCTGGGGCGCCTCGGGGCGCGGGTGATCGCCGTCGACGCGCGCCCGCACGCGCCCGCCCACGGCGTGGCCGATCAGGCGCTGGTGCTGCCGCTCAGCGACGCCGCCGAGCTGTCCGCGGCGCTGCAACGGCTGCAACCCGACTTCGTGGTGACCGCGACCGACACCGTCGCCGCCGAGGCCCTCGACCGGATCGCCACCGGATCCGGTGCCGAGCACCCCGTGCTGGTGCCCAGCGCTCGCGCCGTGCGCCTGAGCGCGGACCGCGAGGGCCTGCGCCGGTTGGCCGCCGACGAGCTGGGGCTGCCGACCGCGCCGTTCTGGTTCGTCGGGTCGTTGGGCGAACTCGAGGCGGTGGGCGCGCACGCGGGATATCCGCTGTTGGTCAAGCCGGTGGCCGGGCCCAGCGGGTCGGGCCAGTCGGTGGCGGCGCGCCGCGAGGACCTCGGCCCCGCCTGGCAGCGGGCGGTGGGCGGTCATGCGGGCCCCGGCCAGCCCCGGGTGCTGGCCGAAACCGTGGTCGAAGTGGAGTTCTACGTGACGCTGCTGGCGGTGCGCAGCGAAGGCCCGGCGGGCCCGTCGATCGAATTCTGTTCGCCCATCGGTCATCGCGGCTCCGGCGGGCAGGTGCTGGAATCCTGGCAGCCGCAGAAGTTGAGCGCTGCGGCGACCGACGCCGCGAGGTCGATCGCCGCACGGATCGTCAAGGCGCTGGGCGGCCGCGGCGTCTTCGCGGTCGAACTGATGATCAACGGCGACGAGGTGTACTTCGTCGACGTCACCGCATACCCGACCGACAGCGCCTGGGTGACGCTGCGCAGCCAGCGCCTGTCCGCGTTCGAACTGCAGGCCCGCACGGTCTTGGGCCTGCCGGTGGACACCATGATGGTGTCGCCGGCCGCCACCCGCGCGATCGAGCCGGCCGACTCCCATGACCCCGCCGCGCTGAGCGGCGCGCTGAGCGTGCCCGAAAGCGACCTGCGTGTCCTCGGACGCGGTTACCGCGCCCTGGCCACCGCGCCCGAGGTGACGGCCGCGCGGGAGCGCGCCGGCCAGGTCGCCGGCCGGCTGGCCGCGCCGCAGTCACCCGCCTGAGCGGGCCGGTACTTCGCGCGAATCCACCGCCGCCAAGCGGGTACCGCGTAGGCCTCGATACCATCTCAGGTCAGGTAATCGCTGTGGGTCCGGGGGAATCCGGCCGGGGCTTGAGCGCCCGGGCGCGGATAGTGTGGCTGACAACGCGTACGAAGAACGAGGGATACGAGCATGAGCACAGAGCGCGCACACTCCTACGCGGGCGACATCACGCCGCTGGAGGCATGGAAGCTGCTCAGCGACAACCCCAACGCCGTGCTGGTCGACGTGCGCACCGACGCCGAATGGCGATTCGTCGGTGTGCCCGATCTGTCCAGCCTCGGCCGCGAGGTGTTGTTCCTGGAGTGGAATTCGTCCGACGGACGGCGCAACGAGAATTTCGCCGAGCAACTGCGCGAGCAGGTTGCGTCGGCGCAGGCCGACGCGGAACGCCCGGTGCTGTTCCTGTGTCGCTCGGGAAATCGCTCCATCGGCGCCGCCGAGGTGGCCACCGAGCTGGGCATCACACCGGCCTACAACATCCTGGACGGCTTCGAGGGTCAACTCGACGCCAACGGTCACCGGGGCGAAACCGGTTGGCGGGCCATCGGATTGCCTTGGAAACAGGGCTGAACAGGGCTGAAACGGCGATGAAACCGGCCGACGACGGCTCCATTCGCACGCCCGCGGCGCTGCCCGACGGAGTCAGCCAGGCGACCATCGGCGTGCGCGGCGGGCTGTTGCGTTCGGGTTTCGACGAGACCGCCGAGGCGATGTATCTGACGTCGGGCTATGTCTACGAGTCCGCGGCGGTGGCGGAGCAGTCGTTCACCGGCGAGGTGGATCACTTCGTCTACTCGCGCTACGGCAACCCGACCGTGACGATGTTCGAGGAGCGGCTGCGCCTGTTGGAAGGGGCGCCCGCGGCCTTCGCCACCGCGAGCGGCATGGCGGCGGTGTTCACCTCGCTGGGGGCGTTGCTGGGGGCGGGGGACCGGCTGGTGGCATCGCGCAGCCTGTTCGGTTCCTGTTTCGTGGTGTGCAACGAGATCCTGCCGCGGTGGGGGGTCGAAACCGTCTTCGTCGACGGTGACGACCTGGCGCAGTGGGAGCAGGCATTGTCGGTGCCCACCACGGCGGTGTTCTTCGAGACGCCGTCGAATCCGATGCAGTCACTGGTGGATATCACCGCGGTGTGCGAGCTTGCCCACGCCGCGGGCGCAAAGGTGGTGCTGGACAATGTTTTTGCCACACCACTTCTGCAGCAGGGCATTCCGCTCGGCGTCGACGTGGTGGTGTATTCCGGCACCAAGCACATCGACGGCCAGGGCCGGGTGCTCGGCGGGGCCATCCTGGGCGACAAGGAGTACATCGACGGCCCGGTGCAGAAGCTGATGCGGCACACCGGCCCGGCGATGAGCGCGTTCAACGCCTGGGTATTGGTGAAAGGGCTTGAGACGCTGGCGGTCCGGGTGGAACACAGCAATTCGTCGGCGTTGCGGATCGCCGAATTCCTGGAGAGCCATCCGGCCGTGAGTTGGGTGCGCTACCCGTATCTGTCCTCGCACCCGCAATACGACTTGGCGAAGCGCCAGATGTCCGGCGGCGGAACGGTGATCACCTTCGCGCTGGACTGCCCGGACAGCGTGGCCAAGCAGCGGGCGTTCGAGGTGCTGGACAAGCTGGCGCTGATCGACATCTCGAACAACCTCGGTGACGCCAAATCCCTTGTGACGCATCCCGCGACGACCACGCACCGGGCGATGGGCCCGGAGGGGCGCGCGGCGATCGGGCTCGGCGACGGCGTGGTGCGCATCTCCGTCGGGCTGGAGGGCACCGACGATCTGATCGCCGACATCGACCGGGCGCTGAGTTAGCCGGCCTGTTTTTCGGCGGAGTCGACGTGCTCGGCGGCCGCCAGCGTCCCGTCCTGCGCTTGCCGCTCCAGCCAATCCACCACCGGGCGGGCGTAAATCATCTGGCTGGTGATGGCCATCTGGCCGCGGGTACGGCCGAGGAACGAGATGCCCCAGGCGAACATGGCGGCGATGCGGTTGCGGTGGCCGATCAGGTAGTACAGGTGCAGCACCAGCCATGCCAGCCAGGCGATGAACCCGGCGAACTCCACCTTGCCGACCTGCGCGACGGCGCTGTAGCGCGAGATCAGCGCCATGCTGCCCTTGTTGACGTACTTGAACGGCTTGCGTTCGGCCGGGTCGTCGTCGCCCTTGACCGCGCGCTTGATGACAGTCGCCGCGTATTTGGCGCCCTGGATCGCGCCCTGCGCCATGCCGGGGACGCCCGGCACCGACATCAGGTCGCCGACGACAAAGACGTACGGGTGGCCCTTGACGGTGAGGTCGGGTTCGACGATCACCCTTCCGGCGCGGTCGGTTTCGGTTCCGCTGGACTGCTCGGCGAGCATCGCGCCCAGGGAGCTGGCCTGCACCCCCGCCGCCCACACCTTGCACGCGCATTCGATGCGGCGCTCGCCGCCGTCCTGCTCCTTGACCGTGATGCCCATGTAGTCGACCGCGGTCACCATCGCGTTCAGCTGCACCTCGACGTCCATCTTCTCCAGCCGGCGTTGCGCCTTGAGGCCGAGTTTCGGCCCCATCGGCGGCAGCACCGCGGGCGCCGCGTCCAGCAGGATGACGCGGCATTCGCTGGGGGTGATGGTCCGGAAGGCCCCGGCCAGGGTGCGCTCGGCCAGCTGCACGATCTCGCCAGCCAGTTCCACCCCGGTGGGCCCGGCCCCGACCACCACGAAGGTCAGGCGGCGTTTGCGCTCGGCCGGATCCGTGGCGACCTCGGCCGCCTCGAAGGCGCCCAGGATGCGGCCGCGCAACTCCAGGGCGTCGTCGATGCTCTTCATCCCGGGCGCGAAGGCGGCGTATTCGTCGTGGCCGAAGTAGGACTGCTGTGCGCCGGCGGCCACGATCAGGCTGTCGTAGGGCGTCACCGTCTCCATGCCCATCAGGTGGGATGTGACCGTCCTGGCGGTGAGGTCGATGGCCGAGACTTCGCCCCACAGCACCCGGACGTTGCGCTGGCGGCGCAGGATCAGCCTGGTGGTCGGCGCGATGTCGCCCTCGGACAGGATGCCGGTGGCCACCTGATACAGCAGCGGCTGAAAAAGATGCGTGGTGGTCTTCGAGATCACGGTGATGTCGACGTCGGCGCGCTTGAGCGCCTTGGCCGCGGACAGTCCGCCGAAGCCGCTTCCGATGATGACGACACGATGGCGCGACATGCCTGTCCCTTCTGCGTGGGCCTGGGTGTCGATCTTCCCAGCGCATGTCCACCGTACGACGCCACCCCGCGGAAAGGCGAGCATCCGAAGGAACGGCAGCGCCCCGCACGACAGTCACACCTGACCGGCGGGCGCCGTATGACCAGACCCGTTGCAAGGCAACGGGTCTGGAGAACCTCCGGGTGTCGACGCGCGTCAAGGCGCCGCGCACCTTCCCGAAATGCTTTGTGTGGTGCAGGATCCCGGCCGGAGTCGCGCCGAGCCAGCGACCCGTGTCGCGGCCCCGGCCGGTCACCCGTTGGTCTTCGCTATGCGAAGTGTTATGCGAACGAAAAGCCACAAATTGCTTTGTGGCTTTTCGGTTACTGAGCTGCTATCCGGTGCAGGTCAAACCGGGTCCGCAGTCGATAACTAGCGGAACCGTACAAGCCGAGGTCATCGGTGCTGCGAATGCGAGGACCAAGGCGAGGACGATTTTGCCGGTACGACGTGACATAAGAACCCCCTTCGTCTGGGAGACGATTGTCTGATGCCCGACGCGGGCGAGTTTACGCGGTCAACCGCTTGGAGCTAACGGATTTCGTGAATATTGCGGCACGATTCGTCATACGGATGATTCGGCGTCACGAGCGGTATGCGGCCGCCTTGGCGGCAATGGAATTTCAGCAAAATCCGGCGGCGGTGAGAAATGGAAATATTCTGCGCCGCTATCCCGGCGAGGCTATATTGGAGCGCTATTCAACCGCTGCTCGGGGCCGGTGCGCGCACACTGGATATGAATTCAAAAGCGCGCCCAAACCGGCGGTGTCCGGGTCGCGGCGAAACCGTCGCGCCGACAATTGGTTTCACCGCCGGGCGGCGGCACCCGCGTCGGCCTAGAACGGCCACGCGTTGGCGTCGGTCTTGTACTTGGCGTTGAGGTCGCTGCAGAAGTCGGCGGCGGTGCCGGCCAGCAGGATGTAATACGTCTCGCCACGGCGGCTTTCGTACGACGTGGGCGTGGTCCAGCCGTTGTTGCACATCGCGGCTTCACCGCCCGCCGCCGACCTGCGCCAGTTGGTCTTGGCACAGGCGATCAGGCCGTCGACGTTGGGTGTGGCGCTCTTGGCCGCGACCAACATCGCGCCTCCCCACTGCCCGTCGTTGCGCCGGTAGGCGCGTGCGCCGAATCCGGCGTTGTTGGTCTGGCAGGTCAACGCCCGGCGCAGCAGCGAGAAGGGGCCCGCCAGCTGCTGGTTGGCGACCCCGGCCGCGGCGTTGATGAACTGCGCCGCGTCCGAGCCGTCCACCTCCTGCACCACGTCAGGCTTGCCAAAGCTGAAGAGCTGCTGGGAGATTCCCTGCCCGGCCGTCGAGCCGCCGCCGATGATCGGCCCGCTGCCGCTGGAGGTCATCGCCGGCAGGGCCGCGGCGGGATCGGCGCCCGCCGCGGGCAGGCCGGTGGCGGCGCCCAGGGTCAGCAGCGCGATCGTGCTGCGAAGCCGGCGCGCGGTGAGTTTCATGACTTGTATTTCAGCACGTCCGCGTAGTCGGCGCGGCGGTCGTCGGCAATCAGTCCGGTCAGCAGGTGGCGCGTCTGCAGCGCGATGTACTCATCGAGGCTGTAATTCGTCCCGAAATGCCAGTGCTTGAGCGCCCAGCCGTGGGCGAGCAGCATGACGTCGAACACGGTGAGATCGACGTCGACGTCGCGGAAGGCGCCCCGGGCGATGCCGGCCTCGATCACCGTGCGCAGCGGTGCGGCGGTGGCGATTTCGAGGTCCTTGATCTGCGTGCGACCTGGTCCCCCGAGGGTGCGGCTCTCCCGGTAGGTCAGCACCACGCCGTCGAGGTTCTCGTCGACGATCTCGATATAGCGGCGCACGCCCGCGGTCAGCTGGTCGACGACGTCGTCGCCGGCGGCCGCGATGACCGGTGCCAGTTGGTCGCGGAACGCGTCGAGGATCCGCACGATCGTCGCGAGCAGCAGGTCCTCCTTGCCGCCGAAGTACTTGTAGATCAGGCCGACGGAGACCTTGGCCTCGCGCGCCAGGTCCTGCATGGACATCTGGTGAAACCCGTTGCGGCCCATGACCTTGACCGCGGCGTCGAGCACCTGGCGGCGTCGCGAGTCGGCCCGGGCCGCGCGCACCGCCTCCTCGACGGGCAGCTCGCTGTAGTCGACGGCCATCAGATGCCCAGGTCCTTGGCGATGATCGTCTTCATGATCTCGTTGGTGCCGCCGTAGATGGTTTGGATGCGGGCGTCGACGAAGGCGCGCGCCACGCCGTATTCGCGCATGTAGCCGTAGCCGCCGTGCAACTGCAGGCAGCGGTCGGCGGTGCGCACCTGCAGGTCGGTGGTCCACCACTTGAGCCGCGCGGCGCGCGCGGCGGTCAGCTCGCCGGCCAGGTGCTGGGCCAGGCAGTCGTCGAGATAGGTGCGGGCGATGTCGATTTCGGTGGCCAGTTCGGCGAGGACGAATTGGCTGTTCTGGAAGCTGGCGATCGGTGAGCCGAACGCGGTGCGGTCCCGCACGTAGTCCAGCGTCTGGGCGAGGATGCCTTCCGCTGCGGCCACCGCCCCCACCCCGAGCGCGAGCCGCTCCTGGGGCAGGTTCTTCATCAGCTGGTAGAAGCCCTTGCCCTCGTCCTCGAGCAGATTGGCCCTGGGCACCCGCATGTCGGTGAAGGTGAGCTCGCTGGTGTCCTGGGCGTGCAGGCCGATCTTCTCCAGGTTGCGGCCGCGGGAGAACCCCGGTGTGGTGGGGTCGACGACCAGCAGCGACAGGCCGTGGTGACGGTCCGGCGAGGTGCGCACCGCGACGACGAAGAGGTCGCCGATCTGCCCGTTGGAGATGAAGGTCTTGGCGCCGTTGACGACGTAGTCGTCACCGTCGGGCACCGCCGTCGTGCGGATCCCGGCCAGGTCGCTGCCGGTGCCGGGCTCGGTCATCGCGATGGCGAGCACCGTCTCGCCGGTGACCACGCCGGGCAACCAGCGCCGTTGCTGTTCTGGGGTGGTCAGGTCGGTGAGGTAGGGCAGCACCACGTCGTTTTGCAGCGTGAAGGCGATGGCCTCGGCGGCCGCGCCCGCCCGCTGCAACTCGTCGATGACGATCGCGTTGTAGCGGAAGTCGGCCACGCCCGGGCCGCCGAGGCGCTCGGGTACGGAAAAGCCCAGCAGTCCGAGCTTTCCGGCTTCGATGAACAGCGCGCGATCCCACTGGCCGTCCCGTTCCCACTTCTCGTGATTGGGCACGACCGTCCGGTGCACGAAATCGCGTACCAATTCCCGGAACTGGTGATGCTCGGACGTGTACTCGAGGCGTGCGGCCATGGGTCTGTCGTCAGCGGAAGGCGTCGCTGCCGGTGAACGCCTGGCCGAGGACGAGCTGGTGCATCTCCGGTGTGCCCTCGTAGGTCAGCACCGATTCCAGGTTCACCATGTGCCGGATCACGGGGTATTCCAGCGATATCCCGTTGCCGCCCAATATGGTTCGTGCGGTCCGGCAGATCTTGATCGCTTCGCGGGTGTTGTTGAGTTTGCCGAAGCTGACCTGCTCGGGGCGCAGGCCCACGCTGTCCTTGAGGCGGCCGAGGTGCAGCGAGAGCAGCTGGCCCTTGTGCAGCTCGACCGCCATGTCGACGAGCTTGGCCTGGGTCAGCTGAAATCCGGCGATGGGCCGGCCGAACTGGGTGCGCTGCGTGGCGTAATCCAATGCGGCCTGCCACGCCGAGCGCGCCGCTCCCATGGAGCCCCAGATGATTCCGTACCGGGCCTCGGACAGACAGGACAGCGGCCCGCGCAGCCCCTTGGCCTCGGGCAACATCGCCTCGGCGGGCACCCGCACGTCGTCGAGCACCAACTCGCTGGTAATCGAGGCCCGCAGCGACAGCTTGTGATGAATCGTGTTGGCGGAAAAGCCCGGTGTCTTGGTGGGCACGATGAAGCCGCGAATCCCATCGTCGGTGGTGGCCCACACCACCGCGACGTCGGCCACCGAGCCGTTGGTGATCCACAGCTTGCGGCCGTTGAGCACCCAGTCCGAACCGTCTTGGCGCGCCCGAGTTTTCATCGCGGCGGGGTCGGAGCCGACGTCGGGTTCGGTCAACCCGAAGCAACCGAGCAGCTCACCGGTGGCCATGCCGGGCAGCCATTCCTGCTTCTGCTCCTCGGACCCGAAATTCCAGATCGCGAACATGGCCAGCGAACCTTGCACCGAGACCATCGACCGAAGACCGGAGTCGGCGGCCTCCAGCTCCACGCACGCCAGCCCGTAGTGCACGGCCGAGGCGCCGCCGCAGCCGTACCCCTCCAGGTGCATGCCCAGCAGCCCGAGCTGACCGAAGCCCTTGGCCAGTTCGCGCACCGGGAGGTCGCCGATCTCGAACCACTCCGCCACGTGCGGCAGCACGTTCTCGGCGCAGAATTCCCTGACGGTGTCGCGCACCGCCAGCTCGTCGCTGGATAGCGAGGCGTCGAGGCCGAGCGGGTCGTCGCGGTCGAAGGCGGGCGGTGTCTGAGTGCTCATGTCCTCAGCCTGCCACCGTCGGGCCGCCGGTTACCACCGCCGGACCGGCGGAGTGAATGGGGATTCATTGCTGACGAATCTAGGTTCACCGCGGCTGCGCGGTCAAGGATCATGCGACGTCCCGGTAGTCTCGCTGCATGCTTAGGCTCCGGCGGCCGGCCTGGCTCGCGGTGGATGTCATCGGCGTGCTGGTGTTCTGCGCCGTGGGTCGCCGCAGCCACGACGAAGGTCTCAACATCACCGGCGTCGCCGTGACGGCGTGGCCGTTTCTCACCGGCACCGTCGTCGGGTGGCTCGTCTCCCGCGCGTGGCGCCGGCCGGCCGCGGTGGCGCCGACCGGGGTCGTCGTGTGGCTGTGCACGGTGCTCGTCGGCATGCTGTTGCGCAAGGCGACCTTCGCGGGCGTGGCGGTGAGTTTCGTGGTGGTGGCGACGACGGTCACCGCGCTGTTGTTGTTGGGCTGGCGAGTGGCCGCCGGGCTGGCCCTGCGGCGGCGCTCCGGCGTCTGAGGCGACCATGGCGCAGACGGTTGACGTGGCGGTGACCGCAACTTTCGGCGCGGCCGCGCGGGCGGTGGCCACCCACCAGGGCCTGCTGAACGATCCCTTCGCCGAGCCGCTGTTGTGCGCCGTCGGGATCGACTACCTCACCCGCGCGATCACCGATCACGTGTTCGCGGCCGACGAGGGCGACGACCCGGCCATGACGGCGCTGATGGACGCGCTGGCGGCGCACACGCGGTTCGTGGACGAATTCCTGGCCGACGCCGGGCGGGCGGGCATCCGGCAGGTGGTCATCCTGGCGTCGGGCCTCGACACCCGGCCGTACCGGCTGTGGTGGCCCAAGGGCACCACGGTCTACGAGATCGATCGGCCGGAGGTGCTCGACTTCAAAGCCGAGGTGCTGCGCGGGCTGGACGCCACATTGGCCACCCACCGCTGTGCGGTCGGCATCGAGCTGCGCCAGGATTGGCCGGCGGCGCTGCGCCGGGTCGGGTTCGACGCCGCCCAGCCCACGGTCTGGGTCGCCGAGCAGCTGCTCGTCGGCTACCTGCCGCCCGACGAGCAGAACCATGTGCTCGACGCCGTCACCGCCTCGAGCGCCGCCGGTAGCCGGTTCACCGCCGATCACATGCCCACCTGGAATCCGTTGCAGCTCGGGGCCGAGCGTGCATTCGTCGACGGCTGGCGACAGCGCGGTCTAGACGTCGACCTGGCCAGCCTGACCTATCCGGGCGAATACCATTACGTGCCAGAGTATTTGGCGTCCAATGGCTGGGAGACCGCCGGGCGCGGCCTCACCGAACTGCTGGGTGCGCTGGGCCTGGGCAGGCGGCGAAGCGCCGGAGCCGGCGACTCGGAGTTCATCCCGGAATACGTCACCGCGACACGCGTTTGAGCCTTGGTGATGCCGGAATCAACCACGCCCCGCGGCCGACTGCGGTTCGTGTCGGCCACTCACGACGACCCGCTGGCGCAACCGCTGCTGGCCGAACTGGCCGTCGAGTATGCGCAACGGTACGGCGGGACACCGAGCACCCACCTGACCTGGCTGCCCGTGCCGGAGGCCGAGTTGGCGCCGCCGGATGGCGGACTGCTGATCGGCATGGTGGACGGCGAGCCGGTGACCGGCGGCGCGTTTCGCCGGTACGACGCCGAGACCGCCGAGCTCAAGCGGATTTGGACCGACGCCAGGCACCGGCGCCGCGGTTACGCCAAGGCGCTGCTGGCGGCGCTGGAGGCCGAAACCCTGGCGCGTGGGTATCGGCGGCTCTACCTGATCACCGGGAACCGGCAGCCGGAGGCCGAGGCGCTCTATGACGCGACGGGATACACCCGGATAACACCGGATCCACTGCCGTCGTGGGGCCCGTTCATTCCGATCGCCTTCGAGAAGTGGCTGGCTTGAGTTGAGTTCGGCGCCTTCGCCGTCCTCGCCTTCGCCGGTCGACGCCTTCGCCGGTCGAGTGTGAATCGTCGGTTTTCAGTGTGAATCCTGGGCGGCGACACGCCGACAACACCCGCCGTAGGTTCACACTGAAGACCCAGGATTCACGCTCAAAGCCCGATGCGACCGATTTAGCAACCGGCACAACGCCTCTCCACTACTGAGCCAGCGAGATGGCGCGCGCAGTCGCTTCCCGGATCGGGCCGCGCCACACGTCGCCGTGACCGGGTAGCAGCACCTCGGTGTCCAGCAGTGCCAGCGCGTCCAGGCTGCGCAGCGAGTTCTGCTGGCTGTGGCTGAACACCGCGGGCAGCAGCTGCGGCCCACCCCGACGCAGCAGTGGGTGCCCGGTGATCAGCGCGTCGCCGCTGACCAGCACCCCGTCCACCACGTACGAGCAGTGCCCGCTGGTGTGCCCGGGGGTGAACACCGGCCGCGGGTGCCCCGGCAGCCCGGCGGCCACCTCGGCGGTCAGCGGCCGGGTGGAGGGGATGCCGTCGCGGATCAGGCCGCCGCTGCGCAACACGTGCAGGCCCCACGCCGCCCAGCGCGGCCGCCAAATGCGCAGGGCCACATCGAAAACCGACGCCTGTTCCAGGTATTCGCGTTTGGCGTGGCCCACTTCCTCGGCGTGGCAGTACACGGCGGTGCCGTATTCGTTGGCGAGCCAGATCGCCGAACCCAGGTGGTCGATGTGGGCGTGCGTGAGCAGGACGGCCCGCACGTCACCGGGGCCGTAGCTCAGCTCCCGCAGCGACGACAGCACGTCCTCGCGGTCGCCGGGATATCCGGCGTCGATCAGCAGCACGCCGGTGCCGTCGACGACCAGCGTCCAGTTAACGGCCTCGCCCCGGGCGAGGTAGACCGTGTCGGTCACTTGGACGAGGGTTGGCGCCGATCCCATGCCCGCGAGTGTAGAAGCCGGGGCGTAGCGGGTCGCGACCATCAGCACAGGAGCGATCGCAAGCGCGGCGAAGCCGGGCGCAGCGGGTCGCGACCGTCAGCACAGGAGCGATCGCAAGCGCGGCGAAGCCGGGCGTAGCGGGTCGCGACCGTCAGCACAGGAGCGATCGCAAGCGCGGCGAAGCCGGGCGTAGCGGGTCGCGACCATCAGCACAGGAGTAGAAAGAACGAGTGGCTGAACTGAAACTCGGATACAAAGCGTCCGCTGAACAATTTGCACCGCGCGAGCTCGTCGAACTCGCTGTCGCCGCCGAGGGGCACGGCATGGACAGCGCAACCGTCAGTGACCACTTCCAGCCGTGGCGGCACGAGGGCGGACACGCGCCCTTCTCGCTGGCGTGGATGACCGCGGTCGGCGAGCGCACCAAGAGGCTGGTGCTGGGCACCTCGGTGCTCACCCCGACCTTCCGCTACAACCCCGCCGTCATCGCGCAGGCGTTCGCCACGATGGGATGCCTGTACCCGGACCGCATTTTCCTGGGCGTCGGCACCGGCGAGTCGCTCAACGAGATCGCCACCGGTTACGAGGGCGAGTGGCCGGAGTTCAAGGAACGCTATGCCCGGCTGCGCGAATCGGTGCGGCTGATGCGCGAGCTGTGGCTGGGCGACCGGGTGGACTTCGAGGGCGAGTACTACCACACCAAGGGCGCCTCCATCTACGACGTGCCCGAGGGTGGCATCCCGATCTACATCGCCGCGGGGGGTCCCCAGGTGGCCAAGTACGCGGGCCGCGCCGGCGACGGCTTCATCTGCACCTCCGGCAAGGGCGAGGAGCTGTACAAGGACAAGCTGATGCCGGCCATGAAGGAGGGCGCGGAGGCGGCCGGCAAGAATCCCGACGACATCGACCGGATGATCGAAATCAAGATCTCCTACGACACCGACCCGGACAAGGCGCTGGAGAACACCCGGTTCTGGGCGCCGCTGTCGCTGACGGCCGAGCAGAAGACCAGCATTCACGACCCGCTGGAAATGGAGAAGGCCGCCGACGAGCTGCCGATCGAGCAGGTGGCCAAGCGCTGGATCGTGGCGTCGGATCCCGACGAGGCGGTCGAAAAGGTCGGCCAGTACGTGAAATGGGGCCTCAACCACCTGGTGTTCCACGCGCCCGGCCATGACCAGCGCCGGTTCCTGGAGCTCTTCGAGAAGGACCTGGCGCCGCGGTTGCGGCGGCTGGCCTGAGCGGTCTGCGGCGCCGTGCCCGTCCAGTGACAGCGATCTATATCGCGGCCCCCGAGCCGGAGACCGGCAAGTCGACGATCGCGCTGGGGCTGCTGCACCGGTTGACCGCCACGGTCGCCAAAGTCGGTGTGTTCCGCCCGATTACGCGCTCCGACGACGGCGAGGACCGCGACTACATCCTGGAATTGCTGCTGTCGCGGACCACCGCGGGTCTGACCTACGAGCAATGCGTCGGCGTCACCTATGCGCAGCTGCACGCCGACGGTGACGCGGCCATCGCCGCCATCGTCGACGCCTACCACGCGGTGGCCGAGGCGTGCGACGTGGTGGTGATCGTCGGCAGCGACTACACCGACGTGACCCGGCCCGCAGAGCTTTCGACCAACGCGCGCATCGCGGTCAATCTCGGTGCGCCGCTGTTGCTGACGGTCAGTGGCAAGGGGCGCACGGCCGCCGAGGTCGCCAGCGTCGTCGAGGTCTGCCTCGCCGAGCTGGACGCCCAGCACGCCCACACCGCCGCCGTGGTGGCCAACCGCTGTGAGCCGGCCGAGCTGACCGAGGTCGCGCAGGCCCTGCGCAAATTCGCCCAGCGCAGCTACGTGCTGCCCGACGCGCCGCTGCTGTCCGCGCCGACGGTGGCCGAGCTGGAAAAGGCCGTCGGCGGGGCGCCGGTCAGCGGCGAAGAGTCACTGCGCGAACGCGAGGTCACCGGCGTGCTGGTCGCCGGGATGACCGCCGACCACGTCCTGGAACGCCTGCGCGACGGCATGGCGGTCATCACCCCCGGCGACCGCTCGGACGTAGTACTGGCCGTGGCCAGTGCCCATGCGGCCGAAGGCTTTCCGTCGCTGTCGTGCATCGTGCTCAACGGCGGTTTCCAGCTGCATCCGTCTATCGCCGACCTGGTCGCCGGGCTTCGGCTGCGCCTGCCCATCGTCGCCACCGCGCTGGGCACCTACGACACCGCCAGCGCGGCGGCGTCGGCCCGGGGCCGGGTCACCGCGACCTCGCAGCGCAAGATCGACACCGCGCTGGAGTTGATGGACAGCCACGTCGACGTCCCCGATCTGCTTGCCCAGCTTGCGATTCCGATTCCCACCGTGGTCACGCCGCAGATGTTCATTCACCAGCTGACGCTGCAGGCACGCGCGGACCGCAAGCACATCGTGCTACCCGAAGGCGACGACGACCGCATTCTGCAGTCGGCGGGCCGGGTGCTGCAGCGCCGCGTCGCCGACCTGACCATCCTGGGCGACGAAGCCCAAATCCGCCAGCGCGCGGGAGAACTCGGGGTGGACCTGGGCGACGCGACCGTGATCGATCCGCGCAGTAGCCCGCTGCGCGACGAGTTCGCCGACCAGTACGCGCAGTTGCGCAAGGCCAAGGGTGTCACGGTCGAGCAGGCCCGCGAGGCCATGCGCGACGCCACGTATTTCGGCACCATGCTGGTGCAGAACTCCCATGTCGACGGCATGGTGTCCGGCGCCGCGCACACCACGGCGCACACCGTTCGGCCGGCATTCGAGATCATCAAGACGGTCCCGGACGTCTCGACGGTGTCCAGCATCTTCCTGATGTGCCTGCCGGATCGGGTGCTGGCCTACGGTGACTGCGCGATCATCCCGAACCCGACGCCCGAGCAGCTGGCCGACATCGCCATCTCCTCGGCACGCACCGCCGCCCAGTTCGGCATCGAACCGCGGGTGGCGATGCTGTCCTACTCGACCGGCGACTCCGGCACCGGTGCGGACGTCGACAAGGTCAGGACGGCAACGGAATTGGTGCGCAAACGCGACCCCGACCTGCCGGTGGAGGGGCCCATCCAATACGACGCCGCGATCGAACCGTCGGTCGCGGCCACCAAATTGCGGGACTCGCCGGTGGCCGGTCGGGCCACGGTGCTGATCTTCCCCGACCTCAACACCGGCAACAACACCTACAAAGCGGTGCAGCGCAGCGCCGGCGCGCTCGCCATCGGGCCGGTGCTGCAGGGCCTGCGCAAGCCGGTGAACGACCTGTCGCGGGGCGCGCTGGTCGAAGATATCGTCAACACCGTGGCCATCACCGCGATCCAGGCGCAGGGGCGGCCGTGACGGCAACGAGTGGCTCCCGCCTGGTGCTGGTGATCAACTCCGGCTCGTCGTCGCTGAAATACCAAGTGGTCGACCCGGATTCGGGCACAGCCCGGGCGACGGGCCTGGTGGAGCGGATCGGAGAGGAATCGTCGTCGGTTCCCGATCATGACGCCGCGCTGCGCCGCGCGTTCGACGCGTTGGCCGATGACGGTATCGACCTGAAGACGAGCGGCATCGTCGCGGTGGGGCACCGAGTGGTGCACGGCGGCAACGCCTTTTATCAGCCCACGCTGCTGGACGACGCGGTGATAGGCCGGCTGCACGAGTTGTCGGAGTTGGCCCCGCTGCACAATCCGCCCGCGCTCAAGGGGATCGAGGTCGCGCGCAAACTGCTGCCCGACATCGCCCACATCGCGGTCTTCGACACCGGATTCTTCCACGACCTGCCGCCGGCGGCAGCCACCTACGCGATCGACCGCGACCTCGCTCAGCGGTATCAGATCCGCCGATACGGGTTCCACGGCACGTCGCACCGCTACGTCAGCGAGCAGGCCGCCGCCTTCCTGGAGCGGCCCGTCGGCGACCTGAAACAGATCGTGCTGCATTTGGGTAACGGTTGCTCCGCCTCGGCGATCGCCGGTTCCCGGCCGTTGGACACCTCGATGGGGCTGACCCCGTTGGAGGGGCTGGTGATGGGTACCCGCAGCGGCGATATCGATCCCAGCGTCGTCGGCTACCTGTCGCACACGGCCGACATGGGCGTCGACGACATCGAGTCCATGCTCAACCAGCGGTCGGGCGTGCTGGGCCTGTCCGGTCAGCGCGACTTTCGCCGGCTGCGGACCATGATCGAATCCGGTGACCAGGCAGCGCAATTGGCCTACAGCGTGTTCACCCACCGGCTGCGCAAGTACGTCGGCGCCTACCTGGCGGTGCTGGGGCACACCGACGTCATCAGCTTCACCGCCGGGATCGGCGAGAACGACGCCGCGGTGCGCCGCGACGCGATGGCCGGCATGGAAGAACTGGGCATCGTGCTCGACGAGCGCCGTAACCTCGGCGGCGGCAAGGGGACGCGGCAGATCTCGACCGACGATTCACCGATCGCGGTGCTGGTGATCCCGACCAACGAAGAACTGGCCATCGCCCGCGACTGCGTGAGCGTGCTAGGCGGATAAGTAGCCGATACCGTGCGCTCCGGGCCTGTGCACAGACGCGCCCGCGGACCGCGTTCGACGTGAGATGGTTCGCGGCATGAGGCAAGTGCCGTTTATCGGCAGCGAGGAGCTGGCGTCGGGAAGGCTGAGTCGCCACCAGCTGCGGGCGGCCTACCGCGCGGTGTTTCCGAACGTGTACGTGCCCGCACACGTGGAGCCGTCGCTGCGGGTGCGCATCCGCGCGGCCTGGCTGTGGTCGGGCCGCAGGGCGGTCATCGCGGGAGCGGCCGCGGCGGCGCTGCACGGCGCCGAATGGATCCCCGACGGCGTGCCTGTTGAGCTGATCCATCCCAACACCCGTCCCCCGAACGGCGTGTTGACGCATCGGGAAACGCTGTATGCCGGTGAGACTCAGCGCCAGGACGGTCTGCCCGTCACCACACCGGAGCGAACCGCCTTCGACATCGGGCGGCGGGGCGCGGTGCGGTCCGCCGTGGTGCGGCTCGACGCCCTCGCGCGCGCAACGGGTTTCAAGGTCGACGACGTGCTGCGGGTCGCGATGGCGCACCCTCGCTCGCCCGGGCTGCGGGCGTTAGAGGCCGCGCTCGAGCTGGTCGACGCGGGCGCGCAGTCGCCCCGGGAAAGCTACCTGCGGCTGTTGCTCATCGACGCGGGACTGCCGCGGCCGCAGACCCAGATCCCGGTGCTGGGGGCCGACGGCCTGCCGATCGCCTACCTGGACCTGGGCTGGCCGGACGCCATGGTCGGCGTCGAGTATGACGGCGACCAACACCGCACCGACCGACGCCAGTACGCCAAGGACATTCGCCGGATCGAAACGCTGGAGCGGCTGGGGTGGATCGTCGTCCGGGTCGTCGCGGAGGACCGGCCCGCCGCGATCATCCACCGGGTGCGTGCAGCGTTGACGAAATCGACTGTGAAATAGCGGCTTTCAGTGTGAAACCACGGTGTGGTTTGTCGGCGTGTCGCCGCCCAGGGTTCACACTCAACGCCCACGATTCACACTCGACGGGACGCGGGCCGGATGCCGCGCCCAACCGGGCGCCCAACCGGGCCCCGAGTCGCGCCCACCCAGCGGCACCGCTACGCGCTGGTGGACATGGCGAACCGGGTTCGCCCCACCAGCACGTTCTAGCGGTTCGTGTTGGGCGCGACTCGGGGCCCGGTTGGGCGCCCGGTTGGGCGCGGCATCCGGCCCGCGTCCCGTCGCGGATGTCCTCCTCGGTGATCTCGCTCTTGGTGCGGCCGGATAGCAGCGTCACCGCGCTGGTCAGCCGCGCG
>NZ_LZLL01000304.1:0-1048 GCF_001669335.1 Mycobacterium sp. 1245852.3
CAGCGCCGCCGCGGCCGGGTCCACCGACCCGCTGCAGACCGGCGTGCGGCTGGGGCTGATACCGACGGTGGCGCCCTATGTGCTGCCGACCGTGCTGGCCGGCGTCGCCGAGCGGCTGCCGGGCCTGACGTTGCGGGTGACCGAAGACCAGACCGAACGGCTGTTGGCGGTGCTGCGTGAGGGCGCACTGGATGCGGCCCTGATCGCCCTGCCCGCCGAGGGTGCCGGTGTCACCGCGATCCCGATCTACGACGAGGATTTCGTCCTCGCCCTACCGCCCGGCCATCCGCTGGCTGGCAAGCGCCGGGTTCCGGCGACCGCCCTGGCCGACCTGCCGCTGCTGTTGCTGGACGAAGGCCACTGCCTGCGTGATCAAGCACTCGACGTCTGTCACAAGGCGGGGGTGCGGGCAGAGCTGGCCAATACCCGGGCGGCCTCCCTGGCGACCGCGGTGCAATGCGTGACCGGCGGCCTGGGCGTCACGCTCATTCCACAGAGCGCGGTGCCGGTCGAGGCCTCGCGCAGCCGCCTGGGCCTGGCGCAGTTCGCCGCACCCCGCCCGGGGCGGCGGATCGGCTTGGTCTACCGGTCATCGAGCGGGCGCGACGAGTCCTATCGCCGGCTGGCCGAGCTGATCGGCACAGTGATCAGCAGCCAGCACCAGGTGCGGCTGGTGAAGTAGGCCTACCCGGTGCCCGCCCCGGGTAGGTTCTGCCTATGGAAAAGGTGATCGCGGTGCTCAGGCGGGCCGAGCCGGATGACGCGTGGTGTGCCCGGCAACGGGGTCACGTCGCCGACGCGCTGCTGCAACTGGGCGTCGCCGGGCTGCAGATGAATGTTCGGGACAGCACCGTGCGCCACTCGCTGATGACGCTGACCACCCTGGACCCGCCGGTCGCGGCGGTGGTGAGCATGTGGACCCAGCAGTGCTACGGCGAGCAGATGACGGCGGCGTTCAAATTCCTCGCCCAGGAATGTGAACAGCTCGCCGCGTATCTGGTGACCGAATCCGTCCCGCTGATGGCTCCAACCGTCGAATCCGGCGCTC
>NZ_LZLL01000305.1:0-3746 GCF_001669335.1 Mycobacterium sp. 1245852.3
CGGTCGGCTACTCGCGCGCGGTGCGCGTCGGGCCGCACGTGGCGGTGGCCGGAACGACCGGCGCCGGGCCCGCCGGCGACATCGCCGCCCAGACTCGAGATGCGTTGCGCCGCATCGAGATTGCGCTGGGTCAAGCGGGGGCGGCGCTCACCGACGTGGTGCGTACCCGCATCTACGTCACCGACATCTCGCGCTGGCGCGAGGTGGCAGCGGTGCACGAGCAGGTCTTCGGCGCGATCCGGCCCGCGGCCACCATGGTCGAGGTCGCGGCGCTCATCGCCCCCGAGTTACTGGTGGAGATCGAAGCCGACGCCTACGTCGACACCGGCGCGAAGGTGCCGTCGTCGGCCGGCGGGTAGGCGGTGACGCGGACCACGGCGGCCACCGGCAGCGGGCCGTACAGATGCGGGAACAACATCGACTCGGGATCGGTTGGAACGCCCGGCTCCCACCGCACCGGCGCGGCGAGCAGCGCCGGGTCGATGTGCAACAGGACGAGATCCTCGCGGCCGCGGTAGAGCCGGTTGGCCGGCAGGTGCACCTGCTCGGGCGTCGACAGATGGATGAACGCACCACCGCCGGCGTCCTCCGGCAGGATGCCGCCCAGCCGGCGGGCCCGCGCCCACTGCTCGGTTCCGCACAGATGCACCAGGACGTCCGAGGCGAAGGTCACACTTCGAACCCTAGAGATCGCCCAAACCAAACCTGACCAGGCCGTGAGAAACGACACACCCGATAACGATCGGGGAACAAGGCGAAAACGCCATACGTCTGAGAAAGTGAATGTACGAGAACGGAGAAGCCATGAATGCAACTCTGACGAGTCCAGAACTGACCCGGGCCGACCGCTGCGACCGCTGCGGTGCTGCGGCCCGAGTGCGCGCCAAGCTGCCTTCCGGACTGGAGCTTCTCTTCTGCCAGCACCACGCCAACGAGCACGAGGCGAAGCTGACCGAGCTGGACGCCGTGCTGGAGTTCAGCGAAAGCTAAGCCGCGGCGAACTCGCCCATCGCCAATGTGGGCGGTGCGAGCGATCTTCGGTAATGCTGGACGGGTATGAGCGAGCAGGTCGCAAAACCGTCGCGCCACCACATTTGGCGAATCACCCTGAGGACTCTTTCCAAGAGTTGGGACGACTCGATTTTCTCGGAGTCGGCTCAGGCCGGTTTCTGGTCGGCGCTGTCACTTCCGCCGCTGCTGCTCGGGCTGCTGGGCACGCTGGCGTATGTGGCTCCGCTGTTCGGCCCCGACATGCTGCCCAGCATCCTGCGTCAGCTGATCTCGACGGCGCACAGCGTGTTCTCCCGCAGCGTGGTCAACGAGATCATCGAGCCGACCGTGCGCGACATCGCCAACAACGCCCGCGGCGAGGTGGTGTCGCTGGGTTTCATCATCTCGCTGTGGGCGGGGTCGTCGGCGATCTCGTCGTTCGTTGACTCCGTGGTCGAGGCGCACGACCAGACGCCATTGCGCCATCCGGTGCGCCAACGCCTGTTCGCGTTGTTCCTCTACGTGGTGGGGTTGGTGTTCGTGGTGGCGACGGCGCCGTTGGTGGTCCAAGGGCCACGCAAGGTGGGTGAGCACATTCCAGTCAGCCTGGCCAACGCGCTGCGCTACGGCTACTACCCGGCCTTGATCCTCGTCTTGATGATCGGGGTCGTGATCTTGTACCGCGTGTCGTTGCCGGAGCCGCTGCCGACGCATCGGCTGATCTTCGGCGCGGCGCTGGCCACCGCGGTGTTTGTGATCGCCACCCTGGGCCTGCGGATCTACCTGCAGTGGATCACCAGTACGGGCTACACCTACGGCGCGCTCTCGACGCCCATCGCATTCCTGCTGTTCTCGTTCTTCGGGGGCTTCGCGATCATGATCGGCGCCGAACTCAATGCCGCCATCCAGGAGGAATTCCCCGCGCCCAGGACGCACGCGCACCGGCTGCGCAGATGGCTGCTGTCGCGCTCGCCCGCGCTGGCGAAGGCGGCGGACACGCTGTCCAATCCGGTGACCAAGAATCCCATCACCGCGCAACGCGAGGTCGCGCCGGCGGAGCCGCCCGGCTAGGTCAGTCCTTCTTCATCCGGTCGTAGATCTGCTTGCAGTCCGGGCAGACCGGTGAGCCCGGCTTGGCCGCCTTGGTGACGGGAAATACCTCGCCGCACAACGCCACGACGTGATTGCCCATGACCGCGCTCTCCGCGATCTTGTCCTTCTTGACGTAATGGAAGTACTTCGGGGTGTCGCTGCCGGTCCCGTCGTCGACGCGTTCGTCGGTCTCGGTGCGTTCGATCGTTTGGGTCTGCATATCTGACATTGTGCACTGCTCGCCGGGCGCTGCGCGCGGCCCAGAAACCGTCCGAGCCGGAATCGGCGAGTTGTGGGACAGTGGAGAAATGAAGCACGGCTCCGATCCGGGGTTCGACGACCGGTTCGATGACTTCGACGGCCACAAGAGCCGCCCGGTGCTCATCACCGCCGCCGCGACCTCGTACGAGGAGCAGCATCGCGCGCGGGTCCGTAAGTACTTGACTTTGATGGCATTCCGCATCCCGGCGCTCATCCTGGCCGCGGTCGCCTACGGCGCGTGGCACAACGGGCTGATCTCCCTGGCGATCGTGGCGGCCTCCATCCCGTTGCCCTGGATGGCCGTGCTGATCGCGAACGATCGGCCGCCGCGCAGCGCCGAGGAGCCGCGCCGGTTCGACGACGCCCGCCAGCGCATTCCCCTGTTCCCGCGGGCCGAACGTCGCGCGCTCGAGGCGCCGCGACCGCCGCAACCGGACTGGCCTCCCGGCGCCCGCGGCGGAATTGATCCCGACTAGCCGTCGTTTCGCCGAAGTTGCCGCCGTCGCGGACTTCTCAGGACTTTCTCAGGTCGACGGCACATTTCTGCACGTCAAGACGTGTGAGATAGGGAATCGCTGGGAACTCTCAGAGCTGATCTGTCGTTGAACTCGATGACAGAACAAAGCCGAACGGGAGGTCGCTATGGCGAACGCCAGCACGAGCAGATTTGACGGCGATCTGGATGCTCAAAGCCCCGCAGCGGATCTAGTGCGCGTATATCTGAACGGAATCGGTAAGACGGCACTGCTCAATGCGGCGGGTGAGGTCGAACTCGCGAAGCGCATCGAGGCCGGGCTCTACGCCGAACACCTGCTCGCAACGCGTAAGCGCCTCGGGGAGAACCGTAAACGCGATCTAGAGGCCGTGGTGCGGGATGGTCAGGCGGCGCGTCGTCACCTGCTGGAAGCCAACCTGCGTCTGGTGGTGTCGCTGGCCAAGCGGTACACCGGTCGCGGCATGCCATTACTGGACCTGATTCAAGAGGGCAACCTCGGGCTGATCCGCGCGATGGAAAAGTTCGATTACACAAAGGGATTCAAGTTCTCGACCTACGCGACGTGGTGGATCCGTCAGGCGATCACCCGCGGCATGGCCGACCAGAGCCGCACCATCCGGCTGCCGGTCCATCTGGTGGAGCAGGTCAACAAGCTGGCGCGGATCAAACGCGAGATGCACCAGAACCTGGGACGCGAGGCCACCGACGAGGAACTGGCCGCCGAGTCCGGCATCCCGGTGGAAAAGATCAACGACCTGCTCGAGCACAGCCGCGACCCGGTGAGCCTCGACATGCCGGTCGGTTCCGAGGAGGAAGCACCGCTGGGCGACTTCATCGAGGACGCCGAGGCGATGTCGGCCGAGAACGCGGTGATCGCCGAGCTGCTGCACACCGACATCCGCAGCGT
>NZ_LZLL01000306.1:0-7577 GCF_001669335.1 Mycobacterium sp. 1245852.3
ACCGGTGTGGAAGGCGATGGGATCCGGGGGCAGCACCGGGCGGCCCAAGCTGATCGAATCCGGCGGCGACAGCCGGATACCGGCGGCGATCGGCTACCCGCTGGGCGCCCAGGAGGGCGACACCACTCTGGTGCCGGTGCCGTTGAGCCACAACACCGGTTTCACCACCGCGACCATCGCGTTGCTGATGCGCCATCACCTGGTGTTGATGAGCCGGTTCGACCCCGAGCGGTTTCTCCGGCTGATCGCCGACCATCGCGTCACCTTTTTGACGACGGTGCCGACGATCATGCAGCGGACGCTGCCGGTCTACCAGGCCAACCCGGAAGCCTACGACCTGTCCTCGATTCGGCGGTTCTGGCACCTGGGCGCGCCCTGTCCCCCGGCCATCAAGCAGGCGTGGATCGACCTGCTGGGCGCGGAGAAAGTCTGGGAGCTCTACGGCGGCACCGAATTACAGGCGCTGACATTCATCTCCGGAGACCAGTGGCTGGCGCACCGCGGCTCGGTTGGCCTGGTGGTGGCCGGCGAGATGAAGGTGCTCGACGACGACGGCAACCCCTGCCCGCCCGGCGTGGTCGGCGAGATCTACATGCGGCCCGGCCCGGGCAGCGCGCCCACCTACCGTTATGTCGGCGCCACGGCGAAAAGCCGCGACGGCTGGGACTCGCTGGGCGATCTCGGCTATTTCGATGCCGACGGCTTCCTGTATCTCTCGGACCGGCGGGTCGACATGTTCACCGTCGGGGGCCGCAACGTCTACCCCGCCGAGATCGAGAACGCGCTCTCGGCGCACCCGGACGTGCTGTCGTGTCTGGTCGTCGGCGTCCCCCACGAGGATCTCGGCCAGGTGCCATACGCACTCGTGCACCCGATCGACGGTTCGAACCTGGATTGCGTTGGCGTGCAAGAGTTTCTGCGCGAGCATGTGGCGGGGTACAAGGTGCCGCACACCGTCGAGTTCGTCGACACCCCGTTGCGCGACGACGCCGGCAAGGCCCGCCGCTCGGCGGTGCGGGCCCAGATCATCGAGCGCTTGTCGACCGCGGAGGCCAGCTGACCCGCACTGGTCTAGGGCCGCCATGAGCCGCATTCGGCGATCAACGCATACGACAGTGCATTCAAATCGAGCTTGGGCCGCGCGAAGATGCTCCAGCAGGAATACTTGTTTTTTCGAGTCTGTAATCGTCTGTAATGACCAGGTACTGGAGAACGATGCCGTCTAAGTCACCGACATCAACCCCGAGACTGCCGCCCGCCCGGGTGGCTCGGGCGGTCGAGCGAGTCCGTCATCATGTGGGGCGGCTATACCAGAGACTGGCACCCCCGCCGATCGCGGTCATCGAAATCCTCTTCGGGGCCTTTCTGTCGCAGGCCATCTCGGCATCCGCGCAATTGGGCATTGCCGACGCGCTGGCTGCGGGCCCACTGAGCAAAGAGGAGTTGGCGCGCCGTATCGGGGCCGACCCGGACAGCGTGGCTCGGTTGATGCGGTTGCTGATCAGCCGCGGCGTGTTTCGCAGGCGTCGCGACGGCCGTTTCGCGCTGAACGCGCTGGCTGACACGTTGCGCACCGACTCGCCGATCTCGACGCATGGGACTGCCCTGTTCTTCGGCTCCCCGCAACATCGAGCGAACTGGACACGGCTGGCCGATGCGGTGCGCACCGGAGAGCCGAATCCCCCGAAAGTGTTCGGCAAGGACATCTTCGACTATCTCCGGGACGACCCCGAGTTCGCGGAGATCTTCAACAACGCCATGACCTCCACGTCGTCAGTGTTGGAGGCTGCGGCGGTCGCGGCGTACGACTTCAGCAACTTCGGCGTCATCGCCGATATCGGTGGCGGCCACGGCCGGTTACTGTCGTCCCTTCTCGCCGCCGCCCCCAACGCCCGCGGCGTGCTGTTCGACCTCCCCGAGGCAGTCGAGGGAGCACCACCTGTGTTGGCCGCGCACGGCGTCGCCGACCGAGTCACGGTGACGGGCGGGTCGTTCTTCGAAAGCGTGCCAGTCGCTGACGCCTACGTGATGAAGAACGTCATCCACGACTGGCCCGATGACAAAGCCATCGCGATCCTCGGCACCATCAAAGCCGCGGCCCCTGCGGGCGCGAAGCTGCTGCTGCTGGAGATGGTGGTCCCCGACCACGACCGCGAATTCCTCGGCCACTACGCCGATATGGAGATGCTGGTGATGGCGGGCGCATTGGAACGCGATCTCAAGCAGTGGACCGATCTACTCCGGCGGGGCGGCTTCCGGCTGCAGCGCGTGGTGCAGACGGCGGGGCCGCTCTGCGTCATCGAAGCCGTGCCCGGTTAGGAGGCGCGCCTCCGGCTCAGGCCTGCTGCGGGATGACCCGGCGAGCCGCTACGCCGCGTCGGATTTGGAGAGCGGACGGGACCGGACCGGCCGTCCCAAGATCACCTTGGCCGTGATCGCGCCGAGCTTCAGCATGCCGAGGTAGGTCGACGGGTTGAACAGGGTCGGCCACACCGTCCGGGTCCTGTTTTCGTCGAGCGGGCGTCCGGTGAACCGGTCGCGCAGCCACCGCAGGGCCATCGGCGAGGACAGCGGGTGCAGCAGCAGGTGACCGCAGAATCGATCGCGGTGATAGGTGACCGCCACCCCAGCCGCGCCATACGTCGCGACGAGCTCATCGATGTCGTCGACACTGATGATCCTGTCGTGCACCGCCTGGATCACCAGCAGGGGCAGTTCGGGTGGGGTTCTGCCGAGCTTGGTTTCGTCGAAGATGTGGCGCACCTCCGGCAGGTCCCACAGTTCGTCGGTGGAGATGTCGACGTAGGAGCCGATGTCTGCGTTGCGCAGCCGCCGAACCGCGCCCGCGGTGGTCAGCTTCCGCAATTCGTTCAGCACCGCCCTGCCCTCTTCGGTGGCGTGCTCGATGACGACCCGCTGCGCTTCCGGGAACACCTCGGTCAGCGCCGCGATCATCAGCGCGGCGAGTCCGGCGAAAAACGACCCGTTGAGGCGGCGCGCGACGCTTTCCGGGTCGGCGACCGGTGAGCCGAGCACCGCGCCGACGATATTGAGTTCCGGCGCGTAGCGGGCGGCCGCCTCGGCCGCCCACGCGGAGGCGAAACCACCGCCCGAATAACCCCACAAGCCCACCGGGGCGGACGGGGACAAGCCCAGGCGTTCGCAATTCAGGGCCGCCCGGACACCGTCGAGAATGCGGTATCCCGGCTCGCGGGGTGCGCCCCACATGCCGTGACAGCCCTCGTGGTCGGGCACCGAGACCGCCCACCCTTCGGCCAGTGCCGCCGCCACCAGCAGGAACTCCGCCTGCGTGAACGCGCCGATCGCCCCGGCGCCGCGGCGCAGCGCGTACGACGGGAAACACTGCGACGCCACCGCATCGATAGCGCACTGATACGACAACACCGGACACCGCGGATCGCGCTGTTCCGGCAGCAACAAAGTGGTCACGGCGACCTCGGGATCGTCGTGCAGGTTCGTGCTGCGGTAGAGGAGTTGGGTGGCCGTGAAGCTTTGCGGCAGCAGGCCCAGGAAGCCCAACTCGACCGTGCGCGAGCGCAGCACGGTGCCACATTCAGCCTGTTCATAACCCGGCGGCGGTTGGTAGAAGGGATCGTCATCCGGCGAGAGCGGACGCTCGCCAGGACTTAACTCCTCGTGTGGCGTGTCCGCCATCGGCCGTGCCGCGATCGTGTCGTTGTCCATTGTCGAACGCCTCTCCTGGACCGAAGCGACTTCGTTGCCTTGCCGCTTCCGGCACCCGCGACCCGCCGCTCTCTCACACTCGGGGTTACCCAAAAAAGAGGTTTCGAGACCTTCGGTACCGCATCGGAGGGGAATTCAGGTGGCCGTCCGGGCGGGCTCACGGCGCGATCGCGTCGGCCTCGGCGTCGACATCCTGAGCCGTCTCGGCCGGCTTCTCTCGTTTCTCCCAGCGGCGCAACGCTTCTCGGCACGGCGACTCGACCAGCGCATAGCTGACCGCGGCGATCGCGAAACCGAAGATCAGCGTCAGCACCAGCACCGTGGGCATGCGGCCGGTGAACGGGAACGTCCCGAGCACCGGGAACACCATCGCCAACGCCGCCAGATGCCACACGAACAACCCGTAGGACCAGCGGCCCAACGTCACCATGGCGGTCGTCCCCAAGATGCGATGCGCGGTGTCCACCCGATCCAGCACCAGCGGCGCGACCAGCGCGAAGGCCACCACGGAGCCCATCGCGGTCTTCACCGCGAACTGGGCCGGGGTGCCGGGCACCAGACCTTCGGGACCCGCCAGCGGCGACGCCGCGATCAGGTAGGCGACCACCGCGACGGCCGCCATCACCCACCGCCGGCGCGCAATCCGGTGTGGCAGCCCGATCCCGCTGTGCACCCACTCGGCCAGCAGCATGCCGGCGGCGAACCAGGAGAAGAACGCCGGCGGCCAGTTCAGCGGGTTGATACCCGAGGCCGAGTCGGCCGCGAAGAGCCACCCCCACGCCCAGCTCAGCGCGCCCAGCGCGGCGATCGCCGGCACCCGGCCCCGCACCGGCAGGCGGCGGGCCAGCAGCGCGAGAACCGGCAGCGCCAGATAAAAGCTGACCTCGACCGACAGGCTCCACATCTGGGTCAGCCCGCCGGTCAGCGTCAACGGCACATAAATCTGGGTGAGTGTCAGATTGGCCAGCCACACCGTCGGGCTGGCGTGGTCGGCGTCGGGCAACAGCGTCAGGATCACGACCACGGCGACCACATAGGCGGGCATGATCCGGACCACCCGCGACCGCAGGTAGTGCCCGGTGGCCGGACGCGACCCCAAACCCCGTGCCGCCGCGGCATGCCCGCGCCACAACAGAAAACCCGACAGCGCAAAGAACACCGCCACGGCCAGGTCGAAGCGGCCGAACAGCCTGCCGGTGGCGCCGCTGGAGTGTCCGGTCTGGAACGCGACGTGCGTGACCACCACGCCCATGGCCGCGCAGGCGCGCATGCCTTCCACGGCCGGCAGGAAGCTGCGCACCCCGCCCGCCCGCTGGTCATCGCTCACCACCACAGTTTGCCTGTGCCGTGTGGTCCGGCCATTCGGTACACCCGAAGGACCCGTCCGCGCGAGCAACAGGTTCGTAAGTCGCTGCCTTACTTTCTGCTGTTAGGGTCAAACGAGTTTGCCCCGGGCTTGCCTGCTCGGGTCGAGTCGCGGCTGATGAAGCAAGGAAATTGAGGAGGGCACAGCGACGTGAACCGAGCAGTCATGTTGCGGTTCGCCGCATGCGGGATCATCGGACTCGGAGCCGCCCTGCTGATCGCCGCGCTGCTTTTGACGACGTACACCACCAGCAGAATCACCAAGGTGCCCCTGAACATCGACGCCACGCTGATCGGTGACGGCACCGGGACCGCACTGGACTCCGCGTCGTTGTCGACCGACCACGTCATCGTCAACCAGAACGTGCCGCTGGTCTCCCAGCAGCAGATCAGCGTCGAGTCACCCGCCAACTCCGACGTGGTCACGCTGCAGGTCGGAAGTTCGTTGCGGCGCACCGACAAGCAGAAGGACAGCGGGCTGCTGCTGGCGATCGTCGACACCGTCACGCTCAACCGCAAGACCGCGCTGGCCGTCTCCGACGACACCCACGCCGGCGGTTCGGTCCAGAAGCCGCGTGCCGTCAACGACGAGAACCCGCCCACCGCGATGCCGCTGCGCCACGACGGGCTGTCCTACCGGTTCCCGTTCCACACCGAGAAGAAGACCTACCCCTACTTCGATCCGATCGCGCAGAAGGCGTTCGACGTCAACTACGACACCCAGGAAGACGTCAACGGGCTGACCACGTACAAGTTCACCCAGAACGTCGGCTACAACGCCGACGGCAAGCTGGTGGCCCCGGTGGCCTACCCGTCGCTGTTGGCGGGCAACGAGGATGCCAAGCAGACCACGTCGGCGGCGATGTGGGGCGTGCAGGGCGGTGACCCGAACGAACAGATCACCATGACCCGCTACTACGCGGCGCAGCGCACCTTCTGGGTGGACCCGGTGTCGGGCACCATCGTCAAACAGACCGAGCACGCCGATCACTACTTCGCCCGCGATCCGCTCAAGCCGGAGCTCACGCTGGCCGACTACAAGGTCACCTCGAACCAGGACACCGTCGAATCCCAGGTGAACGCCGCCCGCGACGAGCGCGACCGGCTGGCGCTGTGGTCGCGCGTCCTGCCGATCACCTTCACCGCGGTCGGTCTGATCGCGCTGATCGGCGGGGGGCTGCTCGCGTCGTTCAGCCTGCGCAGCGAGAGCGCGCTGACCGACCCCGGCCTGGACCGCGGCGACCAGGACTTCTTCGGCCGCAGCGGCCTCGAGGAACCGGTGCCCGGCGCCGAGGCCGAGACCGAGAAGCTGCCCACCCAACGGCCCGAGGCGCGCCAGGAGACCGGTCCGCCCGGCTCCGACCCGACCGGCCCGGATGAGCCCACCGAGGCGGGGCCCGCCGAATCCCACCCGCCCGGCACGCACGACCGGGAATAGCCCGGCCCGGATGCGTTAACCGTGCGCTGGACCCGACCCGGGTACGCACTGGTCTTGGCGCTGCTGGTGGTCGGGCCGCTCCTGGCGCCTGGATACCTGCTGCTGCGCGACGCGGTGTCGACGCCGCGGTCCTATCTGTCCGATACCGCGCTGGGGCTGACGTCGGCGCCGCGCGCCACCCCCCAGGACTTCGCGGTGGCGCTTGCCTCTCAGCTGGTCGACGGCGGCGTCGTGGTCAAGGCGCTGCTGGTGGCCGGGCTGTGGCTGGCGGGATGGGGCGCGGCCCGGCTGGTCGCGGTCACGCTGCCCTGCGCGGGCGCGCCCGGCCAGTTCGTCGCCACCACCGTCGCGATCTGGAATCCCTATGTCGCGGAACGGCTTCTGCAAGGGCATTGGAGCCTGCTGGTCGGTTACGGCTGCCTGCCCTGGGTGGCGGCCGCGATGGTCACGCTGCGGACGGCACCGACCTCGATCCGGTTCGGGCCCTTGGGGCTGGCCTTCTGGATCGCGCTCGCCGGGCTGACCCCGACCGGGCTGCTGCTCGCCGCGACGGTGGCGCTGGCCTGCGCGGTGGTGCCCGGTAGCGGCCGGCCGCGCCGGTGGTGCGCCGCGACGGCGTTGGGCGCCGCCCTGGTGGCGGCGCTGCCGTGGTTGACGGCGTCGGTGATGGGCTCGTCGCTGACCGCCCACACCGCGGCCAACCGGCTGGGGGTGGAGGCGTTCGCCCCGCGCGCCGAGCCCGGCCTGGGCACCCTGGGCAGCCTGGTCAGCCTCGGCGGCATCTGGAACGGCGACGCCGTACCCGGTTCGCGCACCACGCTTTTCGCGGTGTTCTCGGCGGTGGTGCTGTTGGGCGTGGTGGCCGCGGGCCTGCCGACGGTCGTCCGGCGCCCGGTGGCGGTGCCGCTGCTGGTGCTGGCCGCCGTGTCGGTGCTGATCCCGGCGGCCCTGGCGACCGGCCCCGGGGTGGCGGTGCTGGGCACGGTGGTCGACCACGTGCCCGGCTTCGGGGTGCTACGCGACGGCCAGAAGTGGGTGGCGCTGGCGATGCCCGGCTACGCGCTGGCGG
>NZ_LZLL01000307.1:0-44633 GCF_001669335.1 Mycobacterium sp. 1245852.3
GGAGCTGGCCGACGCGGCCGCGAAGCCCACCGGTGAGTACCCGGTGTTCCCCGACTACGGCGACGACGTCTACTACTCGGTGGCCTCGGTGGCCACCGACGAGCTGGCCAAGGCGCTGACCATCGGCGCCAAGGCCGAGCGCGACGCGCGCACCGACGAGCTGAAAGCGGAAGTGCTGGCGCGGCTCACTGGGGATTCTGGGACCTACGAGGGCCGGGAGAAGGAGGTCAGCGCCGCGTTCCGCTCGCTGACCAAGAAGCTGGTCCGCCAGCGCATCCTGACCGACCACTTCCGCATCGACGGCCGCGGCATCACCGACATCCGCGCCCTGTCGGCCGAGGTCGCCGTCGTGCCCCGGGCGCACGGCAGCGCGCTGTTCGAGCGCGGCGAGACCCAGATCCTGGGTGTCACCACGCTCGACATGGTCAAGATGGCCCAGCAGATCGACTCGCTGGGGCCGGAGACCTCCAAGCGCTACATGCACCACTACAACTTCCCGCCCTTCTCCACCGGCGAGACCGGCCGGGTCGGGTCGCCCAAGCGGCGCGAAATCGGGCACGGCGCGCTGGCCGAGCGGGCCCTGATTCCGGTGCTGCCCAGTGTCGAGGAGTTCCCCTACGCCATCCGCCAGGTGTCGGAGGCGTTGGGCTCCAACGGTTCGACGTCGATGGGTTCGGTCTGTGCGTCCACCCTGTCGCTGCTCAACGCCGGTGTGCCGCTCAGGGCGCCGGTGGCCGGCATCGCGATGGGGCTGGTCTCCGACGACGTCGAGATCGACGGTCGCACCGAGCGCCGCTTCGTCACCCTGACCGACATCCTGGGCGCCGAGGACGCGTTCGGCGACATGGACTTCAAGTGCGCCGGCACCAAGGACTTCGTCACCGCGCTGCAGCTGGACACCAAGCTCGACGGCATCCCGTCGCAGGTGCTGGCGGGCGCGCTGGGGCAGGCCAAGGACGCCCGGCTGACCATCCTCGAGGTCATGGCCGAGGCCATCGACGCACCCGACGAGATGAGCCCCTACGCGCCGCGGGTCACCACCATCAAGGTCCCGGTGGACAAGATCGGCGAGGTCATCGGCCCCAAGGGCAAGGTGATCAACGCGATCACCGAGGAGACCGGCGCGCAGATCTCCATCGAGGACGACGGCACCGTGTTCGTCGGCGCCACCGACGGGCCCTCGGCGCAGGCCGCGATCGACCGGATCAACGCCATCGCCAACCCGCAGTTGCCGACGGTCGGCGAGCGGTTCCTCGGAACCGTGGTCAAGACAACGGATTTCGGTGCGTTCGTGTCGCTGCTGCCCGGCCGTGACGGCCTGGTGCACATCTCCAAGCTCGGTAAGGGCAAGCGGATCGCCAAGGTCGAGGACGTGGTGAACGTCGGCGACAAGCTGCGCGTGGAGATCGCCGACATCGACAAGCGCGGCAAGATCTCGCTGGTTCTGGTGGAGGAAGACAACTCGGCTCCCGCCGATGCTCCGGCGGCCGCACCTGCCGATGCCGCGACGGCGAGCAGCTGACTCGTCGACCGGGACGCGTCCCGGTCGGGCCGGCGCTTTGCGCCGGGGCGAGGTCGCTGAGGCGGAATCGGCACCCCAGGCCGCGCTGCGGCGCAGCACGCTGCCGGGCGGCTTGCGGGTGGTCACCGAATACCTGCCCTCGGTGCGCTCCGCGTCGGTCGGGGTCTGGGTCGGCGTCGGCTCGCGCGACGAAGGTGCGACGGTGGCCGGGGCCGCGCACTTCCTCGAGCACCTGCTGTTCAAGTCGACCCCCAGCCGCACGGCGGTGGACATCGCGCAGGCGATGGACGCCGTCGGGGGAGAGCTGAACGCGTTCACCGCCAAGGAGCACACCTGCTACTACGCGCACGTGCTCGACAGTGATCTGGCCCTGGCCGTCGACCTGGTCGCCGATGTGGTGCTCAACGGGTGCTGCGCGGCCAGCGACGTCGAGCTGGAACGCGACGTGGTCCTCGAAGAGATCGCCATGCGCGACGACGACCCCGAGGACGCCCTCGGCGATATGTTCCTGTCCGCGCTCTTCGGTGACCATCCGGTGGGCCGTCCGGTCATCGGCACCGCGCAGTCGGTGATGTCGATGACGCGAAACCAGCTGCACTCGTTTCATGTCCGGCGCTACACGCCGGAGCGGATGGTGGTGGCGGTGGCCGGCAATGTCGACCACGACGAGGTGGTCGCGCTGGTGCGCGAGCACTTCGGGCCGCATCTGGTCCGCGGGCGCGACCCGATCGCGCCGCGCAAGGGGTCCGGCCGGGTCACCGGCCGTCCCGTCCTGATGCTGGGCAACCGGGACGCCGAGCAGGCCCACGTGTCGCTGGGCGTGCGCACGCCCGGGCGCGGCTGGGAACACCGGTGGGCGCTGTCGGTGCTCAACACCGCGCTGGGCGGTGGCCTGAGTTCGAGGTTGTTCCAGCAGGTTCGCGAGCTGCGCGGGCTGGCCTACTCGGTCTACTCGACGGTGGACGTCTTCGCCGACAGCGGTGCGCTGTCGGTGTATGCGGCCTGCCAGCCGGAACGCTTTGCCGAGGTGATGGCGGTGACCAGCGGCGTGCTCGAATCCGTGGCGCGCGACGGCATCACCGAGTCGGAATGCCGCATCGCCAAGGGATCGCTGCGCGGCGGGCTGGTGCTCGGCCTGGAGGATTCCAGCTCGCGGATGAGCCGGTTGGGCCGCAGCGAGCTCAACTACGGCAGACACCGCAGCATCGAGCACACGCTGCAGCAGATCGATCGGGTGACCGTCGAGGAGGTCAACGCGGTGGCCCGCCGGCTGCTCGGGCAGCGCTACGGCGCCGCGGTTCTGGGCCCCTACACCGCCAAACGGTCACTGCCCCAACAACTTCGGGCGATGGTAGGCTAGCTCAAATGTCCGCCTCCTCACTCGCGCCGTGCCGGCGCTCGCCGTCGACGGACTAGCCGAATGGTACTGGGCTTCTGGGACATCATGGTGCCCATCGTGGGCGCCCCCATGGCCGGCGGGCCCGGCACTCCCGCGTTGGCCGCGGCGGTGTCCAATGCGGGTGGGCTCGGTTTCGTCCCCGGCGGGCACCGCAGCGCCGAGCAGTTCGCCGACGACATCGCGGCGGCGCGCAAGGCCACCACCGGCCCGCTCGGGGTGAACCTGTTTGTGCCCCAGCCCAGCGTCGCAGATTGGGTGGCCCTGCACTACTACGCGGCCGAACTCGAAGAAATCGCCGAGCATTACCAGGTGGAGGTGGGTCACCCGCAGCACGGCGACGACGACGAGTGGGAGCAGAAGCTCGAGGTGGTGGCCGACGTCCGGCCCGAGCTGGTGTCGTTCACCTTCGGTGTGCCGCCGCCCGATGTGATCCGGCGGCTCGGCGCGCTGGGCCTGCTGGTGATGGTCACCGTGACATCGGCCTACGAAGCGGGAGTGGCCGTCGCGGCCGGGGCGGACAGCCTGGTGGTCCAGGGTCCCGCCGCGGGCGGGCACCGCGGCACGTTCGCCCCCGACATGGAACCCGCGAACGAGTCGCTGCACCAGCTCATCGATCGCATCCGGCACGCCCACGACGTCCCGATCGTCGCCGCGGGCGGGCTGGGCACCGCCGACGAGGTCGGGGCGGCGCTGCGCAGGGGAGCGGTGGCGGCCCAGGTCGGCACCGCGTTGCTGCTGGCCGACGAGGCGGGCACCAACGCGGCGCACCGCGTCGCCCTGAAGAACCCGCTGTTCGCGACGACCGTTGTCACGCGGGCGTTTTCGGGCCGCTACGCGCGCGGGCTGGAGAACGACTTCACCCGGATGCTCGATCACGTGGCGCCGCTGGGCTACCCCGAGGTCAACCAGATGACCTCACCGATCCGGGAAGCGGCCGCCGCCATGGAAGACCCCAACGGGATGGCGCTGTGGGCGGGGACCTCGTTCAAGCACGCGTGCGCCGGCCCCGCCGCGGACATCATCGCCCGCCTCGCGGCCACCAGTTAGCCCAGAACGCCGGCCGGGTCGGTGAACGGCAGGCCGAGGTCGGTGGCCACCTGCTCGGACAGCAAGGCGCCATCGTGCGTCGAAAGGCCTTTGGCCAGAGCATGATCCGATCGGCACGCGGCCTGCCAGCCCCGGTCGGCGAGCGCCAGCACGTAGGGCATGGTCGCGTTGGTCAGCGCGACCGTCGAGGTCTTGGGCACCGCGCTCGGCATGTTCGCCACGCAGTAGAAAACCGTGTCGTGCACCGCGAAGGTGGGATCATCGTGCGTGGTCGGCCGGGAGTCCTCGAAGCAGCCGCCCTGGTCGATCGAGATGTCGACCAGCACTGCGCCCGATTTCATCTGCGAGACAAGGGAATTCGAGATCAGCTTGGGCGCCTTGGCGCCGGGCAGCAGCACGGCGCCGATGACCAGGTCGGCGCGCTTGACGGTGCCCTCCAAATCGTAGGCCGACGAGTAGCGGGTGCGGACCTGGCCGCCGAACTCCGCATCGAGCAACCGCAGCTTGTTGATGTTGACGTCGAGAACCGTGACTGCCGCACCCATCCCGCCGGCGACCCGCGCGGCGTTATAGCCGGCGGTCCCCGCGCCGACGACCACGACGTCGGCGGGTTTGACGCCCGGCACGCCGCCCATCAGTACCCCGCGCCCGCCGTGGGTCCGCATCAGGTGATAGGCGCCCACCTGAGCCGACAGCCGGCCGGCGACCTCGCTCATCGGGGCCAGCAACGGCAGCGTGCCGTCGGCGGCTTGGACCGTCTCGTAGGCGATCGACGTCGTCCCGGATGCCAACAGCGCCTCGGTGCACGCCCGCGACGCGGCCAGATGCAGGTAGGTGAATAGGATCTGGTTGCGCCGCAACAGGTCATACTCGGTCGGTACCGGCTCTTTGACCTTGAGCAGCAGATCGGCATCGCCCCAGACCTGCTCGGCCGTGTCCGCCAGTTCGGCCCCGGCGGCCTTGAACTCGGCATCGGAGATCGCCGACCCCTCCCCGGCGCCGGCCTGCACCAGCACGTCATGGCCGCGGCGGGTCAGCTCGGCGACACCGGCGGGGGTGATGGCCACCCGAAACTCGTTGGTCTTGGTCTCGGTCGGTACGCCGACTCGCATGATCGCCCCTCGGTTGCCGGTTCACCGTCAAGTGTGAAGAAAGTTCGTAAGCGGCGCAAAAGCTGGGTGTTTGCTGGATATGATCGGCGAATGAGTGACCCGTGCGTGACGGCCACCGTGCGGATCGGGGCCCGGCCCGACGAGGTGTACCGGCTCATCACCGACCTGCCCACGCTGGCCGAGCTGGCCGAGGAAGCGGTGGCGATGGAATGGCGCAAAGGTGACGCGGTGCGGCCGGGCGCGGTGTTCGTCGGCCACAACCGCAGCGGCAGCCGGCGCTGGAGCACCAAGTGCACGGTCACCGACGCCGAACCGGGCCGCCGCTTCGCATTCGACGTGAGCCACACCATCTTTCCGGTCGCCCGCTGGCAATACGACATCGTCGCGGCCGACGGCGGATGTGAGGTCACCGAAAGCACCTGGGACCGCAGGCCCGGGTGGTTCCGCAAGGTCGCCGGCAAGGCCACCGGCGTCAGCGATCGGGTGACCGCCAACACTGAGCACATCCGGCTCACGCTGCAGCGCCTCAAGCAGCGCGCCGAAACCGACTAGCCCACGAACCACCGGAGTGTTTCGATGACGCGACGCGACCCCGCCGTAGCCGTCATCGGAGCGGGCATGTCCGGACTGTGCGTCGCAATCACCTTGCTGCGCAACGGTATCAGCGATGTAACCGTTTATGAGAAGGCCGACGACGTGGGCGGCACCTGGCGGGATAACACCTATCCGGGGCTGGTCTGCGACATCCCCTCGCGCATCTACCAATACAGCTTTGCCCGCAACCCCGACTGGTCGCACCTGTTCTCGCCCGGCGGCGAAATCCAGGCCTATTTCCGTGACATCGCCGACCGTTACGGGTTGCGGAAGCGGATTCGGTTCGGCACCGAGATCGTCCACGCCCGTTTCGACGACGGCCGGTGGGTGGTGCGCACCGCTGCCGGCGAGGAATTCAAGGTCGACTTCTTGATCTCGGCCACCGGCGTGCTGCATCACCCGCGACTGCCAACGATTCCGGGCTTGGATGCCTTCGGCGGCAATGTGTTTCACTCGGCGCGCTGGGATCACGGCGTCGACGTGCGTGGGCTCCGGGTCGCGGTGGTCGGCAACGGGTCGACGGGCGTGCAGCTGGTGTGCGGGCTGGCCGGGGTGGCCGGCCAGGTCACGCTGTTCCAGCGCACGGCGCAATGGGTGCTGCGGCTGGCCAACCCGCGCTACAGCGGCTTCACCGGGATCACCCGGCGCAAGATGCCGTGGCTCGACGGGTTGGCGTACCGCATCTACAGCCTGGGCTACGACTACTTCGCGGTCGGACTGACCAAGCCGGGCCTGCGCCGCAAGATCATGGCGGCGCTGTGCCGCGCCAGCCTCTGGGAAATTCGCGATCCCGAGTTGCGGCGGGCCCTGACCCCCGACTACACGCCGGCCTGCAAACGACTGGTGATGTCGAACGGCTTCTACCGGGCGATGCAGCGCGACGACGTCGAGCTGGTGACGGCGGGCATCGACCATGTCGAAGAGCGCGGCATCGTCACCGCCGACGGGGTCCTCCACGAGGTGGACGTCATCGTGCTCGCCACCGGGTTCGACACCCACGCGTTCTTCCGGCCGATGGAGCTGATCGGGCGTGACGGCATCCGCGCCGACGACGTCTGGCGCGACGGGCCGCGGGCCTACCAGACCGTGGCGCTGTCCGGCTTCCCCAACTTCTTCATGATGCTGGGGCCGCACAGCCCGGTGGGGAACCTGGCGCTGACGACGGTGGCCGAATCGCAGGCCGACCACATCGTGGGCTGGATCGAGCGCTGGCGCCGCCGTGAATTCGACACGGTGGAGCCGACGGCCGCGGCGACCGAGCGGTTCAACGCGACGCTGCGCGCCGCGATGCCGGACACCGTGTGGACCACCGGCTGCAACAGCTGGTACCTCAACAACGACGGCGTGCCCGAGGTGTGGCCCCTCACGCCGGCCGAACACCGCCGGATGCTGGCGAACCCCGAACCCGGCCAGTACGACCTGCGCCGGCACGCCGCGGCCCGCTGAGGAACCGCGCCAAAGAACCCAGTACCGGCGGTTTCGCATATCTGGGTCGCGTCCCTATACTTGGGACGCGCCGCAAGGCGGGCGGCGCCCACTGCAAGACCGTGGTCGAGGGCTAAACGCCGAGGTAGGGGGCATGATGCTGACCGTCGACGACCAGGCAGCGGGTCCGCACGACGCGTCGCTGGACCACGAGCGACTGGTGCTCGAGGCGCGCGATGTCGACTTCGACTGGTCGCAGCTGCCGTTCCACTACGTGCCGGGTGAGCCGTTCGCCACCCACGTCCTCAACGTGCTGCACCTGCTGCTGCCGGCCGGCGAAGGGTTCTTCGTCGAGGTGTTCAAGCAGACGCTGCCGCTGATCAAGGACGACCAGCTGCGGCTGGATGTGCAGGGCTTCATCGGCCAGGAGGCCGTGCATTCGCAGGCGCACGCGAAGGTGCTCGCCCACTTCGCCGCGCGCGACATCGACCTGACGCCCTACACCGGCCAGATCAAGTGGCTGTTCGACAAGCTGCTGGGGCCCCGGCCGCACTGGAGCGAGCGCCGCCGGCAGAGCTGGCTGCTCGAGCAGGTTTCGCTCGTGTCGGCCATCGAGCACTACACCGCCATCCTGGGGGAGTGGATCCTCGACTCGCCGGCTCACGACCAGATCGGCACCGATCCGGTGATGCTCGACATGCTGCGCTGGCACGGCGCCGAAGAGGTCGAACACAAGGCGGTGGCCTTCGACACCATGAAGCACCTAAAGGCCGGCTATTGGCGGCAGGTGCGCGCCCAACTGGTCGTGACGCCCGCCATGCTGCTGCTGTGGATTCGCGGCGTGCGGTTCATGTACTCGCTTGATCCCCAGCTGCCGCCGCGCACCAAGCCGCGCTGGCGCGACTACTTCTCCGCCGCGCGCCGCGGCCTGGTGCCTGGCCCGCTGCGGTTCGTCCGCGCCATCGGCAACTACTACCGGCCCGGCTTCCACCCCTCGCAGCTCGGCGGGCTGGGGCTCGCCGTCGACTACCTGGCCGTCTCACCCGCCGCGCGCGCCTCGCACTGATGACTGTCACCTCGACCATCACTGCCAGCGACGGCGTCACGCTGGCCGTGCACCGGTACACCGCCATCGACCCGGCGCGGCCGACCATCCTGGCGATCCACGGATTTCCCGATAACCACCATGTCTGGGACGGCGTGGCGCACGAGCTGGCCGGCAAGCCCTACAACGTCGTGGCCTACGACGTGCGCGGGGCCGGCGAATCCGCCCGTCCCGCAAAGAGATCCGGATACCTCTTCGCGCAACTGGTCTGCGACATCAGTGCGGTGATCGACAGCCTCGGCGTCGGGCCGGTGCACCTGCTGGCCCACGACTGGGGGTCGATCCAAGCATGGGCGGCCGTCACCGACGCCTCGGTGATGGGCAAAGTCGCTTCCTTCACCTCGATCTCGGGCCCGCACCTGACCTATGCCGGCGCGTTCCTGCGCTCGGCGCGCTCCCCGCGCGCGGCGGCCCGTGTCATCCGGCAACTGATCTCGTCGGGCTACATCGCTTTCTTTTTGTGCCCGGGCGTGCCGGAGCTGTCCTTTCGCTCGCGGGTCGGCGTGAAAGTCGTTGAGGCTCTTGAGAGCATCGGCCGGTCGAGCACGCTCAGCCAGCGCCACGACACCAGGCGTTCGATCGCCGATTATGTGCACGGGCTCAATCTGTACCGGCAGAACATGCCGGCGCCGATGCTGACGCCCGGCCGCCCGCTCCCCGAGACCTCCGTCGCGGTCCAGACGTTGGTTCCGCGCCGGGACGTCTTCGTGACCCCCGCGCTGCAGCGGTTCACCGGCGCAATCCCCAAGGGCGGCAGGGTGGTCGAGATCGAGGGTGGGCACTGGGTGGTGACGTCACGCCCCGACGTCATCGCCCGGCTGACGACCGAGTGGGTCGACCGCAGCGTCGCCGGCGCGACCGGCGCCGGTGCGACCGAGGTGCGTGGCGAGCGGCGCGAGGTGCGCGGCAAACTGGCCCTGGTCACCGGCGGCGGTGCCGGGATCGGCCGGGCCACGGCGGTGGAGCTGGCCCGGCACGGTGCCCGCAAGATCGTGCTCGTCGATCGTGATCTGGCCGCGGCCAACGAGACCGCCGACGCGGTGCGCGCCGCGTGCGCCGACGCTCCGGTATACCAGGTCGACGTCAGCGACGAGGCCGCCATGAACGCCCTTGCCGCGCAGGTGCGCAACGAACACGGCGTGGTCGACATCCTGGTGAACAACGCCGGGATCGGCATGGCGGGCCGGTTCCTGGAGACGAGCTCGGCGAATTGGGAAGACATCATGGGCGTCAACGTCCGCGGCGTCATCTCGGGCAGCCGGGCGTTCGGGGCGCAGATGGTCGAGCGCGGCGAGGGCGGAACGATCATCAACGTGGCATCGGCGGCGGCGTTCCTGCCGTCGAAAACCATGGTCGCCTACAGCACCACCAAGGCGGCCGTGCTGGCGCTCAGCGAATCGTTGCGCGCCGACTTCGCCGACGAGGGGATCGGCGTCACCGCGGTGTGCCCGGGATTCGTCAACACCAACATCGCCAAGAACACCATCTACGCCGGGATGACCGCCGACCAGCAGGAGCGGGCGCGGGGCAAGGCCGACGCCGCCTACCGACGCCGCAACTTCACCCCCGAGGCGACCGCTAAGGCGATCGTCAAGGCCGTCAAGACGGGTCCGGCTGTGTTGCCGATCGCCGCGGAGTCACGCATCGGCTACGCGATGCGGCGCATCAGCCCCGGAGCTATCCGATTGTTCGCGCGCTTGGACATTCGGCAGAAGTAGGGACTGTTTCGGTGCCGGAAAGCATTTGGGCCAGCAGGCCCGCCGACCTGTACGGGCGGCGCGAGCACGACCGCTTCGGGTCGCTGTTGTGGGGCGTGCGGGCGGTGTTCGAAGGGTTCGCCTCGGTGTCCCGGTGGTCGCCGTCGCGGGTGCGGCCCGTGCAGCGCAAGATGACTGCGGTGGTGACCAAGCGCGAACTCGCCGCGCCGGACGTCGTCGCGCTGACCCTGGCCGACCCCGACGGGGGGTTGCTTCCGTCCTGGACGCCCGGCGGACACATCGACATTCTGCTGCCCTCGGGCCGGCGCCGGCAGTACTCGTTGTGCGGTCCTCCCGGCCGCCGCACCGATTACCGGGTCGCCGTGCGCCGCATCGCCGACGGCGGAGGCGGATCCATCGAGATGCACGAGTCCTTCGACGTGGGCGACACATGCGAGTTCGAAGGGCCGCGCAATGCGTTCTACCTCGGCACCGCCGAGCGCGAGGTGTTGTTCGTCATCGGTGGCATCGGGGTGACGCCCATCCTGCCGATGATCCGGGTGGCTGCGCAGCGCGGCATCGATTGGCGCGCAGTCTATTCCGGCCGCAGCCGCGAGTACATGCCGCTGCTCGACGAGGTCGTGTCGCTGGGGCCGGATCGGGTGACGGTGTGGGCCGACGACGAGCGCGGCCGCTTCGCCACCGTGGTGGAGCTGCTGGCCGGAGCGGGACCGGCGACCGCCGTCTACGTGTGCGGGCCCAGCGCCATGCTGGAGGCCGTCCGGATCGCCCGCAACGAACATGCCGGTGCCCCACTGCATTACGAGCGGTTCAGTCCGGCACCCGTCGTCGACGGGGCCCCGTTCGAATTGGAGCTTGCGCGATCACGGCAGGTGCTCGCGGTGCCGGCGAATCGGACGGCGCTCGATGTCATGTTGGATCGGGATCCGACCACGCCCTACTCGTGCCGACAGGGATTCTGCGGGACCTGCAGGGTCAAAGTGCTTGCCGGACAGGTGGATCACCGCGGCCGTGCCGCGACGGGCTCGGAAGAAATGCAGGGCGGCATGCTGGTGTGCGTCTCGCGGGCCGACGGCGAGCGAATCGTCATCGACGCCTGAGGCGGCGCTGCCTTACGGCCGGGACTGTTCGAGGTAGGCGGCCAGCGCGTTGGTCAGCCCCCGGCGCGCCATGTCGAGGTCGGCGTAGGAACCCAGCTGACGTTCCGACACCAGCCCGCGCATCGCGCCGGGGATCAGGGCGGCGACCTCGCGGACCCGATCCGGATCGACGGCCAAATCGGCGAACGCGTGCTGGCAGGTTTCCAGCCAGCTCTTGCCCCAGGAGAACAGCTCGGCGGCCGTGCGCGGGTAAAGCCGCTCGAGCTCGTCGGGATCACGCGGCAGCGCGGCCCGCAGGTTCTCGATCGCGCGTGAATCCGGCGAGGCCAGGCCGCGGTAGAGGGTTTCGATGATGGCGCCGACACGCTCGCGTAGCGGGGCGTCCGGCGAGACCGGTGTCGACAGCGTGGAGAACGTCGCGGCACGCCGTTCGGCGGTGCGGTGCAGCACCGCGGCCCAGAACCCGTCGGTGTCGCCGAACTGGTACTGCACCGCGCCCCAGGTCGCGCCGATGTCCTTGGCGATGCGGTTGGCCGACACAGAGCCGGGCTCACCGGAGGCCAGCGAGCGCAGCGCGGCCTCGAGCATGCTTTCGCGAGTCGCATGGCCCCGCCGATTCGGGCGCCGGCCCGCGACGCCGGCCGCGCTGTTCTGAGGGGTCATCCGCCGATCTTATCCATTGCGGCCGGGTCCGACGAGGAGTTTCATAGAGGGTACTTTGATTTTGGGGACGGGCGGCTTATCATTCGTACGCGAGGGAGGGCAGTTCACATGGCAGGGCTCGATGGCTAAGCCACCGTTGTCGATGAAACCGACCGGCTGGTTCCAGGTCGCCTGGTCCGACGAGATTGGCGTCGGCGACGTGCACACAATGAAGTACTTCGACCAGGAGATGGTGGCCTGGCGCGCCGCATCCGGCGAGCTCACGGTGATGAACGCCTACTGCGAGCACCTGGGCGCGCACCTGGGGTATGGCGGCAAGGTCGTCGGCGAGGTGCTGCAGTGCCCGTTCCACGGTTGGCAGTGGAGCGCCGAGGGTCGCAACGTCTGCATCCCGTACCAGGACCGGCCCAACCGCGGCCGCCGCATTCGGACCTACCCGGTGGTGGAGCGCAACGCGTCGGTGTACATCTGGCACGACCTGGAGCGCCGCGAACCCTACTTCGACGTGCCGGACGTGTTCACCGCGTTCGGCGACGGCAGCAGCGCGGACGACTACTATCCGCAGCAGCGGCTCTATCGCGAAAGCCTGGAACTGCACCCGCAATACGTGCTGGAGAACGGGGTGGACTTCGCGCACTTCAAGTTCGTGCACAACACCCCGATCGTGCCGGTGTTCACCCGCCACGCCTTCGCCGAGCCGGTGTCCTACGTCGACTTCACCATCACGTTCGAGGGCGACGACGGGCAGAAGATCGAGGACGTCAACAGCGGCGTGCAAGCCATCAATGGCGGTCTGGGCATCGCGGTGACCAAGAGCTGGGGCATGATCGACAACCGCACCATTTCGGCGATCACGCCGATCGACGAGTTCACCTCCGATGTGCGCTTCATGGTCTACATCGGGCGCACACCGCACAAGGACCCGGACCGCGCTGCCACCAAGGCGGACGAATTCGGGCGCGAGGTCATCCGCCAGTTCGAGCAGGACATCGAGATCTGGCGGCACCAGCGGTATTCGGACCCGCCCGCGCTGGCCACCGACGAGTACGAGGGCTTCACCGCAATCCGCAAGTGGGCCAAGCAGTTCTATCCCGAGGCGTTCGCAACGCAGGAAGGCTCAAGGCAATGAGTACAGCACCGGTTCGCGTCTTTCAGGTTGGAAGCGGCAACGTCGGCACCGAGATGATCAAGCGGATCGCCACCCAGCCCGACATCGAACTCATTGGCGTGCACTGCTATTCGCCGGAGAAGGTCGGTAAGGACACCGGCGAGTTCGCCGGCCTGACGCCCAACGGGGTGGCCTTCACCGGGACGGTCGAGGAGATCATCGCCGCCAAGCCGGACGTGCTGACGTTCCACGGGGTGTTCCCGGACGAGGACCTCTACGTCAAGGTGCTCGAGGCCGGCATCAACATCGTCACCACAGCCGACTGGATCACCGGCTGGCATCGCGACAAGAATCACCCGCATCCCTCGGGCAAGCCGGTGACCCAGCTGTTGGCGGAGGCCGCCGAGAAGGGCGGCGCAACCTTTTACGGGACCGGGATGAACCCCGGGCTGAACCAGATCCTGGGCGTGGTGTGCTCGGCCGACGTCGCCGACATCGAGAACGTGACCACCATCGAGTCCGTCGATGTGTCATGCCACCACTCCAAGGACACCTGGATCGAGGTGGGTTACGGCCAGCCGGTCGACGACCCCGAAATTCCGTCGAAGCTCGAGAAGTACACCCGCGTCTTCGCCGACAGCGTGTACATGATGGCCGACTGTTTCGACCTGACGCTCGACGAGGTCAAGTTCAGCTACGAGCTCGGCGCGTGCACCAAGGACGTCGACCTGGGCTGGTACACGCTGCCCAAGGGTTCGCTGGGTGGTAACTACATCAAGTACCAGGGCATGGTCGACGGCGTGCCGCGGGTCGAGACGCACCTGGAATGGCAGATGACCCCGCACACCGACCCGAGCTGGAACATCAAGGGCTGCTACATCACTCAGATCAAGGGCGATCCGTGCATCTACAACAAGCACATGATCTTCCCCAAGCCCGGCGTCGACCTGTCCAACCCGGACAACTTCGCCTCGATCGGGATGACCGTCACCGGCATGCCCGCGCTGGCCTCGATCAAGTCGGTGGTGGCGGCACCGCCGGGACTGATCACCAGCGCCGACCTGCCGCTGCGCGGATTCGCCGGGCGGTTCAAGAAGTAGGCCCGTCACGGCGACGCACCGTCGTCGAAGAGGCGTTCGGGATGGTGAAAGTCGTTGGTGCGCGCGCCGCGGTCCAGCTGCGGCGGCGGGATCCACTGGGTGCGGCCTCGTGGCGTTTTGCTTGTCCGCCAGCCTCTTCCGGCCAGCTTGTGATGCGGCGCGCAGGCGAAAGTGAGGTTGTTCGCGTCCGTCGTGCCGCCGGCCGCCCACTCAGCGCAATGATGCACCTCGCACCAATAGCCGGGGGCGTCGCAGCCGGGGTAACTGCAGCCGCGGTCGTGCGCGTACAAGACGATGCGCTGATCCGGTGTGGCAATGCGCCGCGACCGGCCGAGATAAGTGGGCGGCTAGAGTGCTCGTCGAATACGACGAGGTAGTGGTAGGCGTGGCGGGCCATCCGGATCACATCGCGCATCGGTAGCAGCGTTCCGCCGCCGGTCACCGCGCGCCCCACGCCCGCCGTCAGTTCCTGCAGGGTGGTCGACACGATGACGGTCACCGGCAATCCGTTGTGCTGACCCAGTTTCGGATCGCCCAGCTGGCCTCGCACCAGGGCGTTGAGTGCGTCGTGTTGGCGCTGGGCGGGACTGCGCATGTCGCGGCGGGCGCGCTCATCATCGGGTTGGCCTGTAACGCAAGGCGTTTCGTCGTCGGGGTTGCACATCCCCGGAGCCGCAAACCTGGACAGCCATGCGTCGAGGTTGGCGCGCAGGTCGGGTGAGGCGACCAGCTTCCCGATGCTCATCCCATCGGGTCGTTGGCCGCACCAGCTGAACCCGCGCTGGCGTGCACGGTCGGCGTCGGAGAACGTTCCATCCGGGTTGATCCGCAGGGCGCACTGGTGTGCGAGCTTCTGCAACTGATCGGGGCGCAGTCGACGGGCCTGATCGGCCAGGAATCGCTCGGCGTCGTCCACCGTGGCAGCGGGGACCGAGTCCGGGAGATCCCGGACGAACGTCTGGATCACGCGCAGGTGCTGACCGTCGAGCAGCCCGTCGCGCCACGCCACGGCCGTAGCCGGCAATTGTGGCGGCAGCTCCGCGCCGGTGAGGGTCAAGTGCGGAGACAGCTCGGTGGCGTCGCGGAGCCGACGGCACGCCTCGGCATAGCTGATCCGCAGCCGGTCGGCGACCACTTTGTGCACCGGGCCGCCGATGTCGGCGGGATCCGCCGCCGCCAAACCGGCGATCAGGTCGTGGCTCACCGCGATCTGTCGCCGGCGCGAGGCCTCCATCCGTTCGAGCACGCGCAGCCGGACTGCGGGGCTCAGCGCGTCGAAGTCCAGGCCGCGGATCGCCGCATCGGCGGCATCCTGGGCATCCAGCGCGGCGGCCACCTCAGCGGGGACCTCGATCGAATGCATGTTCGAATGCTACGGGCGCGGCGCGACGAGGGAGGCGGATCGCGCCGCGGTTGTGGATGAACCTCGAACTGTGCACAGCGCGCCCCGGACTCGGATTGCGCGTGGGCGTCGGAGCGTTTTTCGCGACGGCGCTGCGGGTAACCACCCGTGGTGCGCGCGAGATTCGTCATTGCGCCAGCCGCGGTCGCCACGGCCATCGCCGCCATCGCCGCATGCTCATCTGCCACCGGTTCGGCCGACTCCACGCCAGACAGTGCACCGTTCCCGATCGGTCAGATGGGCGTGCCCGTGCATGTGCAGGCGGCCAGCGGCGCGACCGCCGACATCACCGTCAACAGCGCGACGTGGTTCCCGCCGGGATGCACCTCGCATTTCGCGAGTCCGACGCCTGGCTCCGCATGCAACGTGGTGGAACTGACTATCACCGCGACGTCCCACCGGTTCTTCAAGCTCGACCAGCACTACATGTTCGCCGGATACGGCGGCGGCAATCAGCCATGGACCCATCCCGACGACGCGCCCCAGCCGTCAACGCTTGCGGTCGACTTCCGCAGGCTCGACAAGATGCCCCCGCTGGTCACGGGCGGCCTACACGACGGGCAGACCGCGCACGGATTTGTCGGCTTCGCGATGCCGACGGCCGGCGAGCTGTACCTCACGATCAACGATCCCGAGCAGCCCGCGCCCTACACCGAAGCGGGCTTCATCGTCCACACCTGATCGCGCGAAAACGTACGGTCGAGTCGCCACGCAACAACTCGACGCACACCGCGGCGCAGAAAACGTCCCGGTCTAGGGTGAAGGCCATGCGGGTAGGAGTGCTGGGAGCCAAGGGCAAGGTCGGGTCGGCGATGGTGGCGGGCGTGCAGGCCGCCGAGGATCTGAGCTTGTCCGCGGAGGTGGACGCCGGTGATCCGATGAGCCTGCTGACCGGGGGCAACACCGAGGTCGTCATCGACTTCACCCACCCCGACGTGGTGATGGACAATCTGAAGTTCGTCATAGACAACGGAATTCATGCCGTCGTGGGGACCACGGGCTTCACCGCCGAGCGGCTGCAGCAGGTGCAGGATTGGCTCGCCGACAGCCCGGGCACGTCGGTGCTGATCGCGCCGAACTTCGCGATCGGGGCGGTGCTGTCGATGCACTTCGCCAAGCAGGCGGCGCCCTTCTTCGACTCGGCAGAGGTGATCGAGCTGCATCACCCGCACAAGGCCGACGCCCCGTCGGGAACCGCGACGCGCACCGCGAAACTGATCGCCGAGTCGCGAAAAGACTTGCCGCCCAACCCCGATGCCACCAGCACCAGCCTGCCGGGCGCGCGTGGCGCGGACGTCGACGGCATCCCGGTGCACTCGGTGCGGCTGGCCGGGCTGGTCGCCCATCAGGAGATCCTGCTCGGCACCGAGGGGGAGACGCTGAGCATCCGGCACGACAGCATCGACCGGACCTCGTTCGTGCCCGGTGTGCTGCTGGCCGTGCGGCGGATCAAGGAACACCCGGGCCTCACGGTGGGTCTCGAGGCCCTGCTCGATCTGCAATGACCTGAATCTGCCATGACCTCTGCCATGACCAAAGCGCTGCGCACCCAATTGCTCGTCGCCTTCATGTGCGTCGCGCTGTTGGTGTACTTCGTGCTGTTGGGGCGCGTCGCCTTCGCGATGATCGGCTCCGGGCGGGTCGCGGCCGTCGGCCTCGGACTGGCGGTGTTGATCCTGCCGGTGATCGGGCTCTGGGCGATGATCGCCACCCTGCGCGCCGGATTCGCGCACCAGAAGCTGGCCCGGCTGATCGCCGCCGACGGAATGGAACTGGACACCAGCGCGCTGCCGCGCCGGCCGTCGGGCCGCATCCAGCGCGACGCGGCCGACGAACTGTTCGCCGCGGTGCGCACCGAAGTGCAGGACCACCCCGAGGACTGGCGGCGCTGGTATCGGCTGGCCCGCGCGTACGACTACGCCGGCGACCGCCGCCGCGCGCGCGAGGCGATGAGGACTGCGGTCGAGCTGCAGGGCCGCCAGTGAACGAAACACCGCGCAAGACGCTGCTGATCGTGCACCACACGCCGTCGCCGCATACCCACGAGATGTTCGAGGCGGTGGTTTCCGGGGCCACCGACCCCGACATCGAGGGCGTGGACGTGCTGCGGCGCCCGGCGCTGACGGTGTCGCCGGCCGAGATGCTGGCCGCCGACGGCTATCTGCTGGGCACGCCCGCGAACCTCGGATACATCTCGGGCGCCCTCAAGCACGCGTTCGACTGCGCCTATTACCAATTGCTCGACTCCACGCGCGGGCGACCGTTCGGGCTCTACCTGCACGGCAACGAGGGCACCGAGGGCGCCGAGCGTGCCGTCGACACCATCACCACCGGGCTGGGTTGGTCCAAAGCCGCGGCGACCGTGGTGGTTTCGGGCAAGCCGACCAAGGATGAGCTGCAGGCGTGCTGGGAGCTCGGCGCGACCGTCGCCGCACAGTTGATGGAGTGAGTGCCGTCTAAAACCGGTCAGGGCGAGGGTGTCTCACCGTGTTCCCGGAAGCTTGTCGAAGCGCCCGGAGTGGAGAACAGCGACCTCGGGGCGACCTGGGGCGACGCGGAGGGTTCCACGCTGTGCATCGTCCTGAGAAATGCCGAACCGGCCTGTGGCTCGGGGGTTTCCGATAAGACCTGCGAGGCTCTGGGCCGTGCCGATGAGGCGGTCGCGTCCAACCTCTGGATTAGCTCGCGGGGGAGTTCAATTGGTTCGTACTGGGTAGACCAATCTACATCGGGCGGAATCAGCTGCGACGTTTCTGTCCCACCGCCGATGGGGGTCCCCGCCAGTTCGGATCCGACGCCGCTGATTTGGCTCAGGGTGTAGCTGTCGGGCGCTAATCTCTGCATCGGCGGAGGCCAGGTTGAAGACGAGCCGTTGCCGTCGCCGTCCTGTGGACCGCTCTTGCTGCCGGTATCGCTTCCGGGCGGAATCGGCGTATCCGGCGGGCGCTTGGTGCCGGCGTTGCCGCCGCCGTTGGGAACGCCGGTCGGCTGCCCGGTGTTCGATGGCTGCGTTGACGGTGCCATTGTGCCCGCCGCCTGCTCGAGGTATTGCCGCCACGCCTGAAGATAGCTGAACAGTTGCTGGGCATAGTCGGCCGGCGCGGGCGGCGCTGGTGACGTCGCAGCGGCGGACGGCGCCGGCGGCATGAACGGCGCGGTCGGCATCAACGGCATGAAGGGCGTGAACGGCGGCGCGAACTGACCTCCCGGCGGCGCGGTGGGAAACACGTTCGGGGCGTTCGGAAATGGTGACGCGGCTGCCATGGCCGTCCACTGGTCGAGAATCTGTCGCCAAGCCTGGAGGTAGTTGAGCAACTGCTGGTTGGAATCGGCTGTGGGCGTGAACATTTTCTGACCTCCCGTGAAGGTGGGAATAGGGGACGGAGGGGCACCGAACGAAAGCGCGGCCGGGATGTCCAGTGGATGCGGCAGTGACTGCTCGCAGAACTTCGAATCGATGTTGCGTAGCAGGCGCGTGTCGGCCGGCTCACGATTTTCGCAGTCGAACACGTAGCAATAGTCACCGGCTGGGGTCGGGAATCGAATCGGGCTCGACAGACCTTGATCGAGGAAGCCGAAGGGAAACTCCCAAGCGAGCGTGGTCTTCTCCCGGCGATCGCGACCACCCGATGCCACCCAGACATAGTGGTCGAGGATGGCGTTGACGGCGTGACGTCCCGACTCGCACGCGGCCTCCATTGAGGTCATCCGGGTAAAGGTCTTGTTCCAAGTGCCCCCGAAGACCACCGAATTGTTGTGTACCTGATAGCCGCCGTGGCGGGCTTGCCAGACGTTCCGCAGCTCCAGGTCTTCGAGCCACCAGTCCTCGGGCGGTGCGCTACTCCAAGACGATCCGTGCGGGTTCCACGGGTCGCTGCCGGGCCGATTGTCCCAGTCGCCGATGATGGGAACGAGGTACGGCGTCTCGTTTTGAACCACGCGACCCTGGCCCTGACCGGGTCCGGCGGCCATTTTCAGGCCGCGATCCAGCGCGTACCACGCGGGCCACGGCATCGCCTCCGCCGCAAGGGATTCGTTGTTGCTCGTGAGGGCGGCAACGATCTGGCGCCACACTTCCGCGGCGAGTTCATCAGGAGCGCAGTCGCGGGCCGCCTTGCCCAGGTGCCGGGAGAGGGTATTGAAGTCCCCGACGTCGACGGACAGCACCGAAACGTGGCCGTCGCGGTCCAGAATCGGTTCCTTCTCCCAGAATCCATGCTGATTGATCGACGAGAGCGCCCACTCCGTGCCGGCGTAGAGCATGTGTCCTCGGAGCAGCTGGAATTCCGTGTCGAAGTAATACTGGATGCCGCACAGCGTTTGGAACCGATCCCAGGGCACTCGTCCGAGCTCGTCCATGTTGTAGGGATTCCGTCGCCGCGGGACCCGTGCCGAGGCGGGTTGCAGCGGACCGTCGGGTGGGGGTGCAGACGTAGTAAATCCGTCGAGCCTACCTACGGTGCCGCCTGTGCCCGCCGCGCGCAGCGGCGCGGTGATGGATTCGGCTGCGGGGGCATCGACGGCGACGACGGTGTAGTCCGGAGTCACCCGCGTACCGTCGGCGAACGTGATCTGCACGCGAGGTCGGAGATGGGGCGGCTGGCTCGGGTCGAAGGCGAAAGAATCGAGGCGACTCGCCACACCGCGCACGAAACGTACGCCAAGCGCGACGAGGTGGTGGTACCAGTTGTCGAACCACACCTCGGTGGTGGGACCGTTGAGTACCCCGTCGGCCTTATCGTCGTGGCGGTCCATGTTCAGGTACAGCTGAAGATAAGTGGTGATGTTGGTCCGTGCGTCCCCCCAACGCGAGTCGAAAGCGGCCAGGACCCTTGGCATCTCGCGCAAGAGCGCGTCGAAACTCGGCGAATAGGAGAATTGCCTGGTCCCGGTCGAGCTGTCGTACCCGACGAAGAAGTCGTAGGCGGAGAGGTTCTGCAATTCGATGGCGCGTCGCAAGGGGCTGGTGGCCAGATAGCGGAGTATCCGGCTCTGGAAGATTGCGAGATCTTCGGCGGTGAAGCCCAATCCGGCGATCTGGCTGAGGATGCCGAGAAACTCGGCAGGACTGCGGGGGAGTTCGCGGGGAAAGACGAGGGAGGGCTTGCCGCCAACCGTCATGCCCTGGGTGATCACCCGCCGGACGTTGTCGTACACGGTGCGGGAAGTCGGCGTCCAGCCGGCCGTACCGCTGTATTGGTAGACCGGAATGCGCTGGAACATGTCCCAGGTGTGTAAGTAGTACGCGGGGAAGAAGCGGAAGCCGTGTTCACCCGCAACCGCTCGGCCGGGAGGACGCGGCTGGCCCCGCCGGCCTGGGAAGGGACGCAGCTGGGCTTGGCTTCCGCCTTGCGGGCCCACCGTCGAGTACTGAGACGCGGCGAGGCCGCCAATCTTGACGGGCGGGTATGTTCCGGCCGGCTGGGCTCCCAGTCCATTCCGTTCGTCGGGTCGGCCCTCGTACACCGTGACGACGAAGCCGCGCTCGGCGAGCTCGTGCGCCGCGGTGAGCCCGGCGATGCCCGCCCCGAGGACCGCCACAGTGGGACGAGGTTCGCCCGATCCCGGGGTGCAGATGCTCTCAGTCATGCTGCCCCCGAACGGAGTTCGGACAGCACGCCGGGCTGCGAGGGCGCCCGCACCGCCGCATGGACGTACGCCAGCAGCGAGTCGTGGGCCCGCTGGACGTCATCGAGCGAACCCCACACGCTCACCGCGCCCGCCTCCACGGCCGCCCCGAGCGCCACCCGGGCATCCAGCACGTCAAGGATGGCGGCGCGCGAGGTGATGATCCGGACGGATGGAGTCTGCGCCGCACCGTCGAACACCTGAAGTCGATCACCACCACGCAGGGAAAACACCTCACCGTCGACGTCGAGCTCGACCACCATCGGGCCGAGCTCTTCGACCAGCGCCCGGTAACTGTCGGGCACCTCGTCCTCGAGGTGCTCGACTGAACGCCGCAGTAGCGACGAAACCCGTTCAGCCATGGAGGAACTCGAATACTCCGGTACCGACGAAGTCGAAGTCTTCGCCATTCACTGTGCCGCTCGCCCGAACGGCGCCGTCGGCTTCGCAGAGCACCGTCGATCGGTCGAGGTGTACCTCGCTCGGTTGGGCCAGGCGGGTATAAGAACGCGAGCGGAACTCGGCGTGCACCTTGTCGCCAGCCCGCGTGGCGGTGATCTCGATCCGTTCCGGCACCCCCGGCACCTCGCCGTCCAGTAGCAGCCGCATCGGGGGCGGCAAGACGCAATCGGCCGCGCGGTCGAGCAGGCCGTGGGTGCGCGCCTGCACCGCCGCGTGGCGAAATATCGCGGCGGGCTCGTCGTGGTGCCACACGTAGAGCGATCGGGACAGAGAGCGCTGCCGCCTCCCGTCGGTGATATGCACGGATACCATCGACCACGGGTCTCCGGGTCTGGCCGGCAAAATGGTGCCCCACGTCCAACCAAAGTCGTCGCCCCACCGGAACCGACCCCAGTTGTGGTCGTGATAGGCGAGGGCGTCCTCAAAACGGTGTTCTCGTCCGCCGATGCGCAGCCATCCGTCGGCGCGCAGCCTCGGTACGAAGAGCCAGCTGACGCGGCCTTCACCCGCCGGTTCGTTGCGGACCACGAATGGCCGGCTCGCCGAGATGAAGTGCAGTTCGCCCCGAATACCGTTGTCAGGCAAATCGATCGCCACGCGATAGCCGTCGGGCACGATGGTCATTCGGTTACCGCCGATGGTCAGTTCACCCAGATCGGCCGAGACGTTCAGAGCGCGCCCGTCGAACCGCTCGATGGCGCCGGTCCATGTCTCGTCGTGAGCGATGATGATGACGCGTGGTGCGAGCCGGACTTCGTCTCCGGCGAGCAGTTCATTGTTGAGGCTGAAGTTGATCAAAACCCGCACGTCCAGCCCGTGAATCACGAAGTGCTGCCACTCCTTGAAACCCGCGGGCCGGGCGGTGGCCAGCACCGGGGCGCGGAGGAAGTCGCTGCGGGCCAGGAGCGCGCTCATCGGAGCCACCGCGTACTCGGGTCCGGGGGTGGTGGCGCGGCACTCGGATTCGGCTGTGCGACAGCCGAATTGGCGAATCCCTCGATCGTCGCTCCGAGGCTCGCAAACCCGAGCAGAAGGTGCACGAAGTCGTCTGGGGCGCGGGGGTGCCCGGCTCGGCCTTCGCCGTCTGTGGCCAGGCTGTGCACCACCCGGGCGACGCCGGCAAGGCCGACCAGATAGCCGATGAAATCGCTTTGGTCTGCGAGAGCTTCGCGAGGATCGGTGAGCGTCATGCAAACCCCTCGGGCCGCAGGCGATCCAGAATCGAATCGTCGAGGCCACGCCCGACGACGGCGTCTGCCATCAGATCCACCCAGGCGTCGGGAACGGCATCGGGCGCGGCGGGACCGCCGAGAACGTTGAGGCTCACCATCTCCCAGACGCGCCGTAGGTTCTCCACCGCTTCCGAGGCGGCCAACGCGTCGCGTAGCCGTGCCCCGCGGGGTGTGCTTGCGTAACGGCGGCCCTCGGCGACGAGGAGGTCGTGCAGCCGTCGGGCGGCCGCGGGATTGCCGAGGACCGCTCGGCGCGCCCCCAGGAGTAGGTCGAACACCCTGCGCTGCATCTCGGCGGCTTCGTCCGGCGGGGGCGGCTGCAACTGCGGGGCTTGTTGTTCGATGAGGTCAAGAGTGAGCTCGCGGATCCGCTCGAGTTCCGCCAGCATGCCGAGCGTGGCTTCGGGGTTCATCGGGTCCGCCCGTGTACGTAGTCCACCAGGTCGGCCAGCATGTCTCGATGACGACTGTGCGGCAACCAGTCGAGCTTCGCGAGCGCCACGGCAGCCTTCTGGGCATGCCCGGCGGCGACGTCGCGGGCATGCTCGAGCGAGCCCACGCGGTGCATCAATTCATAGAGCCATTGAATGTCCTTGAGGGCCTTGGGCTCCGACGGATGATGCCCCTGCAGCCGGGCCTCGATCTCCGCCCGACCCGACTGGGACAGTTCACCGCGGGCGGTGAGGCGATCGAGCAGGTTGGTCAGCCCCAACTCGCCGTCGGCGCTCGGTCGGCGCTTGGCCAGAATCGCCACCGCCCGAACCTGGTCCTGCGGTTCGGCACTTCGCAAGGTGTGCAGCAGCATCAGGGTCCGCTTGCCCTCCCAGAGGTCGCCGCCGATCTCCTTCCCGTACTCCTGCGGGTCCGCCCGCAAGTTCAGCAGGTCGTCGGTGATCTGGAAGGCCGCTCCCAGGTGGCGGCCGAGGGATTCCAACGGAGGCAACCGCTCTGCTCCGGCGCCAGCGGCGATCGCGCCGGCGTGTAGCGGCGTGATGAAGGAGTACCAGCTCGTCTTGAGTTCCACCATCTTGAGATAGTCAGCATCCTGGAGCCGCCACGTGTTGGACCGGACCCACTCGAGCTCCAGCGCCTGCCCGTCGACGGTCAGCCGGGTCATCTTGGCGACGGCCCGCAGGATGCGCAGCGCGGGTCCGAGCCCTACCCGCTCGACGTTGTCCAGTAGCGGTTGTAGCGACAGCGAGAGCATGGCGTCGCCGACGTTGACGGCGATCGGCACGCCATGGTCGATGTGCAGCGTGGGCTTGCCTCGCCGCCACCAGGATTCGTCCTCGATGTCGTCGTGGATGAGAAACGCGTTGTGGTACAGCTCGAGGGTCGCGGCGGTCGGGAGGATCGCCTCGAGGTGGCCGCCGAGCCCAAGGCACATCGCGATGCTCAGCGCCGGCCGAAGCGCCTTTCCGCCGCGCAGCGGGTAGTCGAGGATCAGGTCGTAGAGGCCGTTGGAGCCCCGCTCACCCGGACCGTAGAGCCGCTCGATCTCGCTGTCGCAGGCCTGCTTGCACAGCTCAAGGTAGTCGTCGAGTGGGTTGCCTGCGGTCGGGTTGATGCTGCCGTCAAGTCGGTTAGCCGTGTGCGACAGCGGCGAGGCCGGTAGCATCCGTGACCCTTGTTGCATAACTGATCCGCGCGTAGAGCTCGATTCCACCCGAGCTGTTTTCGCCGGCGACCGCAAGGCTGGGCAACACGCTGACCGCGAGGTCCACGGGCTCCTCACCGGGCGAGGCCTCCGGCGCCGCGCCCTGGGGGATCCGCCGCCGACGGCCGATGACGAGCAGCCGCTCCCCCGTATCGGGGGCTGAAGGGGGTGCGGTTTGGACGTTGTCGATTCGGTGTAACGCGTTGACATTCGCCACCATCATCAGCTGCTGAAGGATGTTGACGTACCCGCTGACGAATTCGTTGAGCTTGGTGAGCCCGAGCGTATTGGTAACGAGGCAGGAGGGCGCCCGATACCCGGCATCTTCGACGTGCACCCGGGAGGTCAGAAGCGGGGTTTGCAGGTCCTTTGGGTTGATGTTTGCTGCCGCGATGGTCGTCAGATTCGGTGCGGGGACCTTCCCGTAGATCGCTGGGATGACGTCTTGGTCAACCTGCTTGGCCAGGTCGACGGCCGCCGCGGTGGCCGCGGTGAGCAGCGCGTCGGGGGTCGGCGCGATCGCCTGCGCGAGCGATACGTCGATCTTTGAGCTCTTCGGCGTCAATGGCACAACATTTGGAGTTTTGACGATGCCATCGGAGACAAACATCTGACCAGGGTCGCCGGTGTCCCAGTGCGGGATGGCCTGCCAGGCAACGCTGCACTGCCCGAACGTCTCTTTGACTGCTTGGTTGGCAAGGGCCAACCGCTCTGCACTCAGGTACATGGCTGCCGCTCCTTGACCGCCCCCGGCTGTCGGTACAAATCATGTGACAAATACCACACGTCGCGCAATCGGTTCGGCAAAGTTCCGAAAGTGGGGTAGTGCGCTACTTGTTCAGGAGTGCGACCTCTTGACCAGGGGTCATTTCACCGCGCGCCATCGCGTCGCAGTGCGCCAGATGCAGCGGAGCGACGGGGTCGTCGGGCAGCAGCGCGCGGCATCGTTCGAAGGCGGCGCGCGCCGCATCGACGTCGCCCGCGTCGAAAAGGGCGAAGGCCTCGTCGAACGCGGGCTGCGCCGCGCGTTTCGCGGCGCGAAGTGGAGCCGAATCCTCGTCGTACACTTCGTAAATCGTCACCGGTCGACGTCGGTTGACCACCATGACGCGCTCCATGCGGCGGACGTTGAACCGCTCGGACGCCCCGAGGCGCTGGTACGTGTGATCAGAGATGAGCAAGGCGGAGCCGTAGCGCTTGTTGGTGCTCTCGATGCGCGCGGCCAGGTTCACCGCGTCGCCGATGATGGTGAGCACCATGCGGTTCACCCCGCCGACCAGCCCGACTCCGACCATCCCGGTGTTGATGCCGATTCCGGCCCGTAGTTCTTCGGATCCGGCCGCTTTTCGCTCTTCGTTGTGCGCGCGCAAGGAGCGCAGCATCGCCAGTCCTGCCCGAACGGCGTCGGGCTCGGATTCGAAGACAGCGACGATCTCGTCCCCGCGGACGTCTTGAATCATGCCGTTATAGCCGATGATTGGGAGCTCGACGGCACGCAGAAAACCCATCGCCAGGTTGCTCGCCTCGCCGACGTTCATGTCCTCGATCATGGTGGTGTAGCCCCGGATGTCGCTGATGAGCACCGTCATCTCGCGCTCGACCCGGTAGCCGTTGCGGACGCGGCGAAGGTCGTCGATGTCGAGGATGCGCAGCAGCTCGTTGGGCACGAATCTCGACTGTGCGTCCATGAGGGACTGTCGGTACTCGTCGGCGGCCCGCAGTCGGGCCTCGAGCTGGAAGTTCCACAGCGGCGCGGCGGCCTGGGCGCACAAGAAGGCGACCGCCTCCTGGTGCTCGGCGACAAAGTTGCCGTCCGGTGCGTCCCGCTCGGCGTAAATCACGCCGATTATTGTGTCGTGCAAGGTGATCGGAACGATGAGGACGGGCGGGGTCCGTGCCTGACGGTCGGCCGCGACGATGGCCGGAGAGCCGCCGTCCAGCACGCGGCGCACGATGTTCCTGTCATAAGACACCTCGGTCCATGGCCCGTCCACGATCGAAATCTCGCCGTGATCGTGGATGGCCCGGACGGCCAAGTTCTCCGCGTCGCCGGTGAGGAGCAGGACGCGGCCCGCACCAGTCGTGTCGGCGACCGAGCCCAAAATGATGTTGGCCAAGGCATCCGAAGTTCGCGCTCCCGACAGCGCGCGCAGTAGCTGATGCGCGCCGACAGGGTCGATCCCCGCCGAGCCTTTCTGGACGAGGTCGCGCCTGAGCAGCCAGGGGTGCTCGCGCGCCAGCCAGTCGGTGCGCACCGCGAAACCCAAAGTCAGCCAGCGCTGGTACGCCGACCCCAGCATGTGGTCCCGAAGCCGCGCCCGCCCCGTGTCGCCATACAGCGCCGCGGCCTCCTCATGGGCGTAAGCGCTGATCATCGGCAGCTGGCTTTCCTCGGCGAGTTCAATCGCCTGATGCAAGTAGCGTTCCGCCTTGGCGTGTTGCCCGCGCGCCCGGGCCCAGGCTCCCTGGAGCAGCGCGTGCGACGCCGCGTAGTTCTCCGGCGCGCTCGCCGCCCACTTGCGGTGCGATGCCAGAGTCTGGCGCACGAAGTGGGCCGTCGAGCGGTCCCGCGGCGCCTGTCGAATCATGCTTAGCGCGCCCACCAGGTAGATGAGTTCTGAGATCGCAGTGCCGGCCATCCCACCGATGTGCTCGATTGCCTCCGGCGTCGCGGCGACTGTGCCCTCATAGTCGCCACACCAGAAGTGCAGGCCCTGCTTCATGGTCGCGGCCGCACCCAGGGCTACCTCGTCGCCCTCGCTGCGGGCAGCCGGCAGCACTTCCCGCTCGTCGTAGCCGCTCTCGCCGGCGAGGAGGAAGGGATCGGCGCCGCGGCCCATCAGATTGAGGCAAAGCTGCTGCACGGCCTGGCAAAGCGCGCCGGCAACCGGCTGGGAACGGATGTGTGGGATCAGGGAGCTGGCGAGGGCGTCTATCTCAGGGAGGGGACGACCGGCCCAGAATGACTGGGAGAGCAGGACCGCGACCAGAAGCCCGGCGTTTTCCTGGTCGCCTTGGTCGAGCGCCTCCTCGACGGCGTCGCGAAGCTCGGCTAAGCCCTCGCGGAGGGGGTGGCGCCAATGGTGGATGTAGTCCAGGTGCATGAACACCGTCTGCGGCCGGGCCTCGCGGAATTCCGGCCGCTGGGCGAGCAGCATGGCTACCTCGCCGAAGCGCTGGCCGCCCGCGTGGTCACCGAGCAGCACCCGGACGATCCCGTAACCGGCAATGACCAGCGGCGAAGACGGCGTGTGGCCGTGGGCCAGCGTGAGATCGAGCTGCTTTCGCACGAGCAAGGGCAGAAGGTTGGGCCGGACCCGGACCGCCATGTTGCATAGCTCGGCAAGAATCCGGTGCAGTGCGATGACCCGTTGGTCATCGCAGTGCGGCAGCTGAAGCAGCCGTTCATTGCTCCACCCGCGCATTGTCAACCTCATCCGGACGACCGCGTTGGCCATGCGTGGCGTGCCCGCGTCGGTCGGCACCCGTTCGCCGAGCTCGGCGAGCGCTTGCAGCCCGATTTCGAGCGCCTCCTGCAGACGGTTCTGCGCGACGCGCCCTTTGAGCCGCAGGTAAGCGATGCGCGCGCGGTCCGGCGGGTCGCGCAGGGTCTCCTCGACCTCGTCGAGTAGCGCATTCAGCGCGGGCACGTCACCCACCAGCAACGCGGCGTCGGCGGCGTCGAGCTGCAGCTGCCGGGTCAGATCGAAGTGTGCGGTCCAACGCTGCCCGCCGAGCAGCGTCAGTGCGTCCCGGCAGTAGTCGAGCGCCAACGGGAATGAAGCCTGGGCCCTCGCCTTCTGTGCCGCCCGCCGCAACACCTCGACGAAACAAACGCGCTCGGCGTCGTCGGTGAGCCCACGCCCGCCGATGCCGAGGTGGCGCGCGGCCTCGAACAACCGGTCGTCCTCCCGCTCGACCAGCCACCGACCGATCCGCAGGTGTGTCGCGCGGATCTGGTCGTCGGACAGGGCCACCCGCGCCGCCTCGGTCACCCGGTCATGGCTGAAGCGGTACCGGGCGTCGCGGCTGATCGCGTTGGCGATCCGTCGCCCGCCGCTGTCCACGGCCTCCAGCAGACGGAGTTCGAGGCACGACCACAGCGCCTGGGCTACCACCTCGGGCGGCTGGGCGGCCGCCGCGGTGGCGTCGTCCAGGTCGAACTCGCCGCCGAAGCACGACAGCGAACCCAACACCTCGCGGTCGATTGGGCGAAGTTGGTCGAGGTAGCGGCTGAGAAACTCGGCGGCCGTGGCGGAAACCTCGATCGAGGTGAGCACGCGCAGGTCCCAGCTCGGGTTGCCGCCGGGGCCGACCGGGGTCAGCGCGCCCTCGCGTTGCGCGCGGTAGAGCAGCTGACGGACCTGCAGCGGATTGCCGCCGGTCCGATGGTGGAACTCGGCGGCCACATCGGCCAGCTCCACACTCCGGCCGCACACGTCGGCCAGCAGCTCCTCGACGTCCTCGGTGGCCAGCGGTTGCAGTTCGATGGTGGTGAGGTTGTCCGATTTGATGCCCCCGGCGTCCGGGTCGAACTCGCCCGCGCGGTGCCCGCCGACCACCAGGACGTTGCGCAGCGACACCGTCAGCAGTTCGGACAACAGCAGCAACGTGTCGCGGTCCGCCCACTGCAGGTCGTCAATCGCCAGCACCACCGGCCGGTAGGGCGCCGTGGTCGAGACCAGCAGGATGGCCGCGCGGTGCAACCGGCGGCGAGCGTCCGCCGCGTCGAGATCGGTGTCGGTCGAGGGCTCACCCAGCACCGGCGCCAATTCAGGCACGAGTGGCGAGAGGACACCCGCAAACCCCGACATCTCGCTGACGAGGTCGGCTCGCCAACGGTCACGCTCGGCCGGGCCGGTGGCCTCCATGGTGCGCACGACCGAGCTCAGCGCGTCGGCCAGCGCCGAATACGGAGCCGGGCCGCCGTCGCGGCACCTTCCGTAGGCGAATACGCAGTCGCGGCGGGAGATCTCGACGCCGAACGCCTGGATGAGCGTCGATTTGCCCACCCCGGGGACCCCGCTGAGCAGGACGCACCCTCCGCTGACCCGTTCGGCCGTCGCCACCGCGTTCCGGAGTTCACCGAGTTCCTGCCGCCGGTCGGCCACCCGGCCGTCGAGATCCAGTACCGGAGTCGTCACGGCCCCGGGCGCTCCGTGCTGAGCGCCGTGCGCCGGATGGCGCCGCAAGGGGATCGCGAGTCCGAGCCCATGCGCATGGCGGTTCCCCTCCAAGGGAGATGTCCACCCACCGGAGTGACGGTCCCGCTGCGGGACTGTGCAGCATCCATTCGGCGGGTCGTGCAGAGCAGCATAGCCCAATACCGGGCGCTGTCCGAGGTTTGCAGAGTCGCCTCCCAGCAAATGGAGTGGCGCACACAGCAACGATGATCGACTAGGCGTGGGTCGGCTTGAACGCGCCGGCGGGCTGGGCCACCGCCAGGGCGGAGCTGGTGCCGATCGGGCCGTGTTGGTCGAACAGCGTTGCGGTGCCGGTGGCGACCCCGGCCGTACCGTAGTGGCTCTGTGCGGCCAGCCCGACGAATTCACCGTCGGGCAGCCGGCTGGCGGTGACGGTGTAGTCGGCGTTGATGTAACGCAATCCGCCTGTGCCCCAATGCGTGAGCGAGCTGGTGATGTCACCGACGAACGCCAGGCGGGTGAACGGCGTCAGGGCGTGGCCATGCACCATCGGCCGAAACACCCGCGCCCACGCGAACTTCTGGGCATGGGACTGCTCCCACTCGCCGGCGGCGATACCGGGGCTGCCTTCGAACGTCGCCCCGTATCCCCAGATGTGGAACGGCATGTCGCTCGGAAAACCGTCCCGGGCGCTCGGCAGCGGCGGCATCTCGACCGGAAACGACCACACCTGGCCTTCGGGATGCTCACCGCGGCGCAGGAACAACGCGCTGGCGCGCGCGACGGTCGCGTCGCGCTGCATGAGGGCGGCGTCGACCAGCCTGATTCGCCGGCCTTCCCGCTGGACCGAGGTCCGGATCTGTACCGGCAGCAGCAGCGCCGGCCGTATCAGGTCGACGGTCAGCCGGGCGGGCTGGAAGTCGGGGTCGATGCCGGATTGCTCTATGCCCCAACCCAACAGCCCGCCGACGATCTGGCCGCCCATCGCCGCACCCCACGGGCCCTGGGTCATCGGCCCCGGAACATAGGAGTCGCCGTCTACAGTGAAGAACGCCTCGGGCATGATGGCGGAATCCTGGATCGTCACCGCTATCACGATAGGGCAGCAGGATAGTAAGGACCGGGCATGCCTCCAGTGATTGAAATTCCACGTGGCCCCAACCCGTTCCCGATGGCCGGGGTGTCCCGCGGCCCCGACGGCATACCGCGCTACGAGGGGCTCCCGGCCACCCTGCTCGACATGCTCGCCGAGCACGTCGACGCCAGCCCGGATGCCGAAGCCCTGGTCGAGCTGGGCGGCGACCGCCTGACGTACCGGCAGCTGTGGGACCGCGCGGCGCGCGTCGCCGGCGGGCTGCGCGCCGGCGGTCTGCAGCCCGGCGACCGCGTCGCGCTGCGTTACCCCGCCGGCATCGACTGGGCGCTGGCGTTCTGGGGCACCGTGATGGCCGGTGGCGTTGCGGTGGCGGTCAATACGCGCTCGGCGCGCCCGGAGGTCGAGTTCGTTTTGTCCGACTCCGGGGCGCGGGTGGATCTGGCGCCCGACGCGCCGCTGCCCGACGGTCGGCCGTACGTCACCGAGCGACTGGGCCGCGCCGACACCGCCGCGCTGTTCTACACCTCGGGGACCACCGGCCATCCCAAGGGCGTGCCGACCACGCACGAGGCGTTCTTGACCAACACCGAGAACGGGATCCGCTGTCTGCAACAGCCGCGGAACCTCGGCGACGCGATGCGCACGCTGATCTCGGTGCCGCTGTTTCACGTGACCGGTTGCAACACCCAGCTTCTGGCCGCGGCCCGGCTCGGCGGAGCGTCGGTGATCATGCCCGCGCTCAACCTGGACACGCTGCTCGCCACGCTGACCGCCGAGCGCATCTCGGTCATGGTCACCGTCCCGGCGATCTACTCGCTGTTGTTGCGCCACAAGGATTTTTCCGCGCTGGATACGTCGGGCGTGCGGTGGGTGGGCTACGGTGGCGCGCCGATCGCCCCGTCGCTGGTGCGGTCGGTGAAGAACGCGTTCGGCCACGCCACGGTGTTCAACGGCTACGGCATGACGGAGACGGCGTCGCTGATGACCGTGCTGCCCGATGCCGAGGCCGTCGAGCACGCCGACTCCGTCGGGTACGCGGTGCCGTCGGTGGACCTCGGGGTGATCCCGTTCGGCGACGACCCCGCCGTGGGCGAGCTGGTGGCGCGCGGCGCCAACGTGACCAACGGCTACTGGAACCGGCCCGAGGCCACCGCCACCACCTTCGCGGACGGTTGGCTGCACACCGGCGACGTGGTGCGCGTCGACGAGGCGGGCCGGGTGCACATCGTCGACCGGCTCAAGGACATCATCAACCGCGGCGGCGAGAACGTCTCCAGCGTCGAGGTGGAGGCCGTGCTGCTGGCCGCGCCCCATGTCGCGGACGCCTGCGTGCTCGGGGTTGCCGACGAGGTCATGGGGGAGAAGGTGGGAGCGGTGCTGTTCGGCGGCGGTGACGAGATCGACGTGCCGGCGGTGCTCGACCACTGCCGCGGCCAGCTGGCCGACTACAAAGTGCCGCAATACGTCACGGTGGTGGACACCGCGCTGCCCCGCAACGCCGGCGGCAAGCTGCTCAAGGCCAGGCTCCGCGAACAGGTCCAGTGGGGCGAGCCGCTGCGATGAACGCGAGCCTGCTGGTCGCCAACCGCGGCGAGATCGCACTGCGAATCATCCGCACCGCAACCGAATTGGGCATGCGCACCATCGCGGTGTATGCCGAAGACGACGCCGAGAGCCCGCACGTGCACGCCGCCGACGAGGCGATCGGCCTGCCAGGCACCGGCCCGCGGGCTTATCTGGACCAGCCCGCCATGCTGGCGGCGGCGAAGAGCGCCGGCGCGGAACTGATTCACCCCGGCTACGGATTCCTCAGCGAGAACGCCGAATTCGCCAACGCCTGCGCGGCCGGTGGCTACACGTTTGTCGGTCCCGATACCCGGGTGCTCGAAGTCCTCGGCAACAAGACCGCCGCCCGCGGCGCGGCGATTGCCGCCGGGGTGCCGGTGCTGCCCGCGACCGACGGCCCGAGCGGCGTCGAGGACATCAAGGCGTTCTTCGCCGCCCACGGCGGCGGCATCATGATCAAGGCCCTCGCCGGCGGCGGGGGCCGTGGAATGCGCAAGGTGCACAGCGCCGATCAGATCGACGATGCCTACCAGCGCTGCGCCGCCGAAGCCCAACTGGGATTCGGTGATTCCGCGTTGTTCGCCGAGGCGCTGCTCGCCGACGCCCGCCACATCGAGGTACAGGTGGTCGCCGCACCGGCCGGACACCAGACGCACGCACACGCGGTCGGCGACCGCGACTGCAGCATCCAGCGGCGCTACCAGAAGCTGGTCGAAATCGCCCCCGCCCAAGGCCTTTCGGATGACCTGCGCCGCGCCCTGCACCGGGCGGCGGTGCGGTTGTGCGCCCGCGTGGCGCTGCGCGGGCTGGCCACCGTCGAATTCCTGGTCACCGGCGACGACTTCGTCTTTCTGGAGGTCAACCCGCGAATCCAGGTCGAGCACACCGTCACCGAGGAAACCACCGGGCTCGACCTGGTCGCCCTGCAACTCGCCATCGCCCGGGGTGCGTCGTTCTACCAGCTGGGGTTGCCCTCCGGAATCGCCTCCGACGGACTGGAAGTCATCGGCGAGCCGGCCGCCCGCCGCGGCATCGCCATCCAGCTCAGGGTGAACATGGAGACGTTCGGGCCCGACTTCTCCGTCGCGCCCTCGGCGGGCACCCTCACCGTGTTCTCCCCGCCCAGTGGTCCCGGCGTGCGCGTCGACACCTATGGCCGGGCGGGATTGGCGATAAGCCCGCAGTACGACTCGCTGTTGGCCAAACTCATCGTCTTTGTGCACGCGTCATCCGCCGGGCACGGGTCATCATGGCGGGCCGCGGTGCGCAAGGCCCGCACCGCCCTGGCCGAATTCAGCATCGAGGGCGTTCACACGAATGTCGCCTTCCTGCGCGAGCTGCTGACCGACGACCGGATCGAATCCGGTTGGGTGAGCACCGGTTTCCTCGATGAGAAGCTTCCCGAGCTGGCCCAGGCCGCGCTGTCACGCCAGCAAGAACCCCGGGCGGCGACGATCGAACTGTATCCCGGCGAGGATGCGCTGCGCGCCCAGTTGGCCGGCACCGTCATCGAGGTAGCGTCCGAGGACGCCGAATACGCGGCGGGCAGCCAGTTGGTTGTCCTGGAAGCGATGAAGATGCAGCACGTGCTCGTCGCGCCGGACGCGCTGCGGACCGTCCGGATCCTGGTGACACCCGGCCAGGTGGTCGGGACCGGAGATCCGCTGTTGGTCTTCACCCGCACCGCGGCCGCTGGTGACGGCGAATCCGTCTCGGCAACAACGGATCTCGATCGCCCGCGAGCCGATCTCGACGAGGTCGTGCGCCGGCATGCCTTGACCCTCGACGAGGGCCGCGAGGCCGCCGTCGCCAAACGGCACCAGCGGGGACGCCGCACCGCCCGGGAGAACATCGCCGATCTGGTCGATCCCGACAGCTTCGTCGAATACGGTGCGCTGGCGATCGCGGCTCAGCGCAGCCGGCGCTCGGAATCCGACTTGATCGTCAACACCCCGGCCGACGGCCTGGTCGCCGGGCTGGCCACCATCGGCGCGGACCGGTTCGGGCGGGACGCGGCGCAGGCCGTCGTGGTGTCCTACGACTACACGGTGCTGGCCGGCACGCAGGGCATGCGCAACCACGCCAAAACCGACCGCGTGTTCGATCTCGCCGCGCGAAAGCGCTTGCCCGTCGTGCTGTTCGCCGAGGGCGGCGGCGGCCGGCCGGGCGACACCGACGTCGGCGGCGCCGCCGGCCTGGACGTGCCGACCTTCCGGATGCTCGCGGCGTTGAGCGGCGAGGCGCCGCTGGTGTCGATCGTCTCGGGCCGTTGCTTCGCCGGCAACGCGGCGCTGGCGGGGGTGTGCGACGTGATCATCGCGACGCCGGACGCCAACATCGGGATGGGCGGTCCGGCGATGATCGAGGGCGGCGGACTGGGCGTGTATCCGCCGGAGGCGATCGGGCCGATCGGCGTGCAGCGCCGCAACGGCGTGGTCAGCCTGGTGGCCCGCGACGAGGCCCATGCGGTCGCGCTGGCCAAGCACTATCTCTCGTACTTCCAGGGCCCGCTGAGTGACTGGTCGGCGCCGGATCCACGGCTGGCCCGGCATGTGGTGCCGCAGAACCGGTTACGCGCGTACGACGTGCACCGGGCGATCGAGTCGATCGTCGACATCGGCTCGGTGCTCGAGCTGCGGGCAGACTACGGCGTGGGGATCGTCACCGCCCTGGTTCGCGTGGAGGGGGTGCCGTACGGGCTGATCGCCAACAGCACCCACCACCTGGGCGGCGCGATCGACGCCGAGGCGGCCGACAAGGCCGGCGACTTCCTGGCCTTGTGCGAATCGTTCGGGTTGCCGGTGATCTCGCTGTGCGACACACCGGGCTTCATGGTGGGGCCCGACGCGGAGAAGGACGCGGCCGTCCGCCGCTTCGGCCGGATGTTCGTCCTGGGTGCGCGGCTGACGGTACCGCTGGGAATGATCATCCTGCGCAAGGCTTATGGACTCGGCGCGATGGCGATGGCCGGGGGTTCATTCCGGGCGCCGCAGTTCACCATCGCCTGGCCGACCGGCGAGATCGGCGGCATGGGTCTGGAAGGCGCCGTCCGCCTGGGATTCAGCAAGGAGTTGGCGGCGGTCGACGATCCGGCCGAGCGCCAAGTCCTGTTCGACCGCCTGGTGGCCGCGGCCTACGAGCACGGCAAGGCGCTGCGGGCGGCCACCACGTTCGAGTTGGACGACGTCATAGACCCAGCAGCCTCCCGGGCCTGGATCACCAGGCTCTCGGGAGGCTGAGGGGTAGAGCGATCAGGCGTGGCCGGAGCCGCAGCCGACGCCGGGCAGACATCCCTGCCCGCCCGGAATGCCACCGGGTCCCGCGTTCTGCCCGCCGGAGCCGCAGCCGACGCCCGGGACGCAGCCCTGGCCACCAGGTCCGCCGCCCGGACCGTTGAACTGGCCGCCCGAGCCGCAGTTTCCGTTGGCGTCGCAGCCGCCGCCGCCCGGGTCGTCCTTGAAGGTGACGTGGGTCGGGGCGGGGGAGTTGGCGGCTAATCCGGTGACGTACACGTCAGCCGCGGCCACGGGGGCGGCGGCGATAGCCGCAGCAACAGCCCCGGCAACAACCAGCGGTTTCATGAGTGTCAATTTCGATAACATGCGGCTGGCATACCACCTCAACACGTGTCCAAAACATCGCGAATAAAATTCGACAGCACGAAGTTCCCGCTGCCGCACGGCGGCGTCACCGCGACGGAAGGCCTGACCACATGACCTCGCAAGATCTGACCGGCCGCACCGCGATCATCACCGGCGCGTCGCGTGGAATCGGGCTTTCGATCGCCCAGCAGCTGGCGGCCGCGGGGGCCAATGTGGTACTCACCGCGCGCAAGCAGGAGGCCGCCGAGGAGGCCGCCGCTCAGGTGGGCCAGCAGGCCCTCGGCGTCGGCGCGCACGCGGTCGACGAGGACGCCGCGCGGCGCTGCGTGGAGCTCACGCTGGAGCGCTTCGGCAGCGTCGACATCCTGGTCAACAACGCCGGAACCAACCCGGCCTACGGTCCGCTGATCGACCAGGATCACGCCCGTTTCACCAAGATCTTCGATGTCAACCTGTGGGCCCCGCTGTTGTGGACTTCGCTCGTGGTCAAGGCGTGGATGGGCGAGCACGGCGGGGCGATCGTCAACACCGCCTCCATCGGCGGTCTGCATCAATCGCCGGCGATGGGCATGTACAACGCCACCAAGGCCGCGCTGATCCATGTGACCAAGCAACTGGCGCTGGAACTTTCGCCGCGCGTCAGGGTCAACGCCATCGCGCCCGGGGTGGTGCGCACCCGGCTCGCCGAGGCGCTGTGGAAGGACCACGAGGACCCGCTGGCCTCGTCTATCGCGCTGGGGCGCATCGGTGAACCCATCGACGTGGCCGGGGCGGTCGCCTTCCTGGTGTCCGACGCGGCCAGCTGGATCACCGGCGAGACCATGGTGATCGACGGCGGCCTGCTGCTCGGCGCCGCGCAGGGCTTCCAGTCCGCGCCGGGCGGCGGTCAATGACCGCCGTCGATACGGCCGACCTGGACGCACGGGTTCAGGCACTGCTCGACGAGCACGATCCGGCGACCAGCGACCCGCGGGATTTCCTTGGCGCGCAATACGATGCGGGGCTGGCCTGGGTGCACCTGCCGCGCGGCTTCGGCGGGTTGGATCTGCCGCGCACCGCCCAGGAGCGCGTCGATGCCCGGCTGGCCGCCGCCGGTGCGCCGGTGGGCGGCACGCCGAAGAACTACATCGGGATGGGCATGGCCGCGCCGACCATCGCCGCGTTCGGCACCGACGACCAGAAACGAAAGTTTCTGCGCCCCTTGTTCACCGGCGAGCAGATCTACTGCCAACTGTTCAGCGAGCCGGGCGCGGGATCCGACCTTGCCGGGGTGTCGACCCGCGCGGTGCGGGACGCGGATAACCCTCAAGACTGGATTGTCAACGGCCAGAAGGTGTGGACGTCGCAGGCGCAACACGCGCAGATGGCGATCCTGGTGGCCCGCACCGATCCGGCCGTGCCCAAACACGCCGGCCTGACCTACTTTCTCTGCGACATGACGCAGCCCGGCGTCGAGATCCGGCCGTTGCGCCAGATCACCGGCGAGGCCGAGTTCAACGAGGTGTTCCTCACCGACGTCCGGGTGCCCGACGCGAATCGGCTGGGCCCGGAGGGCGGCGGCTGGCGGGTCGCGACCACCACCCTGAACAACGAGCGGGTGGCGATCGGTTCCCGCGCCGGGGCGCCGCGGGAAGGCGGCCACATCGGCAAGGTCACCGCCGCATGGCGCGACGAGCCGGCGCTGCGCAACCCCGCCATGCACGATCAACTGATGCGGTTGTGGGTGGAGGCGGAGGTCCTTCGGCTCGCCGGCGAGCGGCTGCGGCAGCAGGCCGCCACCGGTCAGCCGGGCCCGGAGGGCGCCGGCATGAAGGTGGCGTTCGCCAAGCTGGCGCAAGCGATTTCGGGCTTCGAGATCGAGCTGCACGGCGAATCCGGCCTCTACTACGACGACTGGACCATGCGCAGGCCCGAGACGGTCGACCTGACCGGCCGCGGGCCCGGATACCGCTACCTGCGGGCGCGCGGCAACTCGATCGAGGGCGGCACCTCAGAAGTCCTGCGCAACACCATCTCCGAGCGGATCCTGGGCCTGCCGGGCGAACACCGCGTCGATAAGGACGTCGCCTGGAAGGACCTGCCCCGATGAGCGCGCACCCCGCCGACCTGCTGTACTCCGACACCGAGGAGGCGTTGCGGGCCGGCGTGCGCCAGCTGTTCGCCGAGCGGTGTCCACCCGAAGGCGTGGCAAGCCTGTACAACGCCGAACCGCAAGACTTTTCGGGTGTGTGGCGCACGCTGGCCACCGAGCTGGGCGTGGCCGGCCTGCTGGTTCCGGAGTCGCTGGGCGGCGCCGGCGCGAGCGCCCGCGAGGCCGCGGTGGTCATGGAGGAGATCGGCCGGGCCGTCGCGCCGGTGCCGTTTTTGTCCAGCGCGGTGCTCGCCACCATCGCGCTGCTGCGGGCCGGCGACACCGAGACGGTGTCGGCGCTGGCCCAGGGCGAGCTGACGGCGGCGCTGGTGGTGCCGTTGTCGAGCGCGCCGGGCGACCCGGTCCCGCTGGTCAGCGGCGACTCGGACGGCCTGAGCGGATCGGTCACCGGCGTGGCCGGCGCCGACGCCGCCGACGTGCTGGTTGTCCCGGTCGCCGCGCCCGCCGGGCTCGAGCTGCACACCGTCGCCCGCGGCGCGGCGGGGCTGCGCGTTTCCCCGCTGCTCGCGCTGGATATGACCAGACCCCTTGCCGCCGTGTCGTTTTCGGGGACACCGTCGTCGCGCGCCGGCGCGGGCGACGAGCCCGTCATCGAAGCCATCCGAACCGGGGCCGCGCTGCTGGCGTCCGAGCAACTCGGGGTCGCCCAATGGTGCTTCGAGACCACGCTGGAATACGTCCGGCAACGCCGGCAGTTCGGCCGCACGATCGGCTCCTACCAGGCGATCAAGCACCGATTGGCGGACCTGTGGTTCGAAATCGGCGCGGCGACCGCAGCGGCCCGCTACGCCGCCGACACCTGCGCCCGGGACGGCGCGGACGCGGACGCCGCGGCGGCAATCGCCCAGGCCTACTGCAGCGACGTCGCCGTGCATGCCGCCGAGGAGTGCATCCAGCTACACGGCGGCATCGGCATGACCTGGGAATATCCCGCACACCTGTACCTCAAGCGCGCCAAGAGCGACCAGTTGGCATTCGGCACCGCATACCGTCACCGCGCCCGCCTGGCTGAATTGGTGGACCTGCCGGCGTTCTGACGTTGCCATCCGCGGCGCGGGCGCGCGCCGTGCCTGGGCTCGCGGTGATTCTTACCTGCGGGCTGGCCTATGACGGCAAACGCCCCTCATTGCGCGGCCGGACGGCGCGCCGAGGATAGAGTTTGCGACCACCCGGGTGGAAGTGGGAGCGGTGCGATGCGAGTGTTGCTGTCGGCGTACGACTCGCGCGGGGGCGTCGAGCCGCTTGCCGCGCTCGCGCTGCAGCTGCGGACGCTCGGCGTCGACGCGGCGGTGAGCGCGCCGCCGGACGCGGAATTCGTCGAGCTGCTGGCCCGGGTGGACGTGCCGCTGCTGCCCTTCGGCGAATCGCTGCGGGCGATGAAGACCGGGGCGCTGCCGTCGGAGGAGGACCTCCGCCGGCACCTGGACGCGCTGATCGCCGTGCAGTTCGACACCGTGGCCGCCGCGGCCGAAGGGTGCGACGCGCTGGTGGTGGCCGGTTTCCCGCCGGCGGCGGCCGCCGCCCGCTCGGTGGCCGAACGGCTGGGCATCCACTACGTCTATGTCACCTACCAGCCCACCATCCTGCCGTCGCCGCACCACCCGCCGCCCGCCTACGCCAACGGGCCCTTCCCCCCGGGCATGGTCGAGAACCGGGTGCTGTGGCAACTGGATGGCCGGCACATGCAGGAGCTGTTCGGCGCGACGCTCAACGCTCACCGGACCGCCATCGGGCTGGCGCCGCTGGACAACCTGCGCGACTACGCGCTGACTGAATCGCCCTGGCTGGCGACGGACCCGATCCTGGATCCCTGGCGCCAGCCCAGCGACCTCGACGTGGTCCAGACCGGCGCGTGGCTGCTGCCCGACGAACGGCCCCTGCCGGCCGAACTGGTGGCGTTCCTGGACGCGGGAACGCCGCCGGTCTATGTGGGCTTCGGCAGCATGCCCATGCGCGCCTCCCACGACGTCGCCGGGGTCGCCATCGACGCGATCCGCGCGCAGGGCCACCGCGTCCTGGTGTCCCGCGGCTGGGCGGAGCTGACCCCGATCGACGACGGGGCCGATTGCATGGGCGTCGGCGACGTCAACCACCAGGCGCTGTTCACCCGGGTCGCCGCCGTTGTACACCACGGCGGGGCGGGAACCACCACGACGGCCGCCCGCGCCGGTGCGCCACAGGTGGTGGTGCCGCAGGGGGCCGATCAGCCCTACTGGGCGGGCCGGGTGCGCGACCTGGCCATCGGCGCCGCCCACGACGGTCCGGCCCCGACGACCGAGTCGCTGTCGGCCGCGCTCAAGGCGGTGCTGCCCGAGCGGACCCGCGAGCGGGCGCGCTCCGTGGCGGCGACGATCCGCACGGACGGGGCGGCCGTGGCCGCGACCGTGCTGCGGGCGGCGCTAACGCGGTAGCGCCGAGGCGAACACCTGCGTCATCGCGTCCCAATGCCGCTCGGCTGCGGCGGCGTCATAGGGCCCGTTGTCCGGGACCGCGAATCCGTGGCCGGCCGAATACCACTCGATCGTGTGCTCGACGCCGGCCGCCGTCAGCGCCTTGTCGAGTTGCTCGGCGTGATCGGCGGTGAACGACGCGTCGTTCTGGGCGCCGCCCACGTACACCGTGGCGGTCATCCGGTCGGCGAGCAGGTGTGGGCTGTCCTCGGTGTCGGTCACCAGGCCGCCGCCGTGGAAGGACGCCGCGGCGGCCACCCGGTCGGGCACCCGGCCGGCCACCATGAGCGACGTCCGGCCGCCCATGCAGTAACCGCACACCCCGAACCGCTCGCCGAGCACCTCGGGGCGGGCGGCCAGGTAGTCGAAGAACGCGGTCGCGTCGGCGGCCATCCGGTCCGGGGTGACGCTGCCGATCATCGAGAACAGGCGCCCGCGTTCCTCCTTGTCGGTGAAGACCGTCGCCATGTCGAACGGCGCCCAGTCCGGGGTGCGGTAGTAGACATCCGGCAGCAGCACGGCGTAACCGAACCCGGCCAGCTTGGCGGCCATCTGCTCGAAGGTGTCACGCACGCCGCCGGCGTCGGGATACATGACCACCCCGGGCCAGGGGACTTGCGATTCGGGGCCGTCGGGGGTGAACAGGTGCACCGTGCAGGTGCCATCGGGTGTGGTGACGACGTCGATGATGTTCGGCATGGCACCCGTTCTACTCCGCGGGCCTAGAGGCGAAACATCCGCGTCGACCCGCCGCGCCCGGCTTCGCCGCGCTCGCGATCGCCGCTATTCTGACGGCGTGCCGATCCCGACTCCCTACGAGGACCTGCTTCGCCTGGTGCTCGAGCAGGGAACGGCCAAATCCGACCGCACCGGCACCGGGACCCGCAGCCTGTTCGGTCAGCAGCTGCGCTATGACCTCTCGGCCGGCTTCCCACTGCTCACCACCAAAAAGGTGCACCTGAAATCGGTGATCTACGAGCTGCTGTGGTTTTTGCGCGGCGACTCCAACGTCGGCTGGCTGCACCAGCACGGGGTCACCATCTGGGACGAATGGGCAAGCGACACAGGCGATCTCGGGCCGATCTACGGCGTGCAGTGGCGATCCTGGCCGACGCCTTCGGGCGAGCACATCGACCAGATCAGCGCCGCCCTGGAGCTGCTGCGCACCGACCCCGACTCGCGGCGCATCATCGTGTCGGCGTGGAACGTCGGCCAGATCCCGCAGATGGCGCTGCCGCCGTGTCACGCGTTCTTCCAGTTCTACGTGGCCGACGGGCGGCTGAGCTGCCAGCTCTACCAGCGCAGCGCCGACCTGTTCTTGGGCGTGCCGTTCAACATCGCCAGCTACGCGCTGCTGACGCACATGATGGCCGCCCAGGCCGGCCTGGCCGTCGGCGAGTTCGTGTGGACGGGTGGGGACTGCCACATCTACGACAACCATGTCGAACAGGTGCGCCTGCAGCTGAGCCGCGATCCCCGGCCCTACCCGGAACTCGTTCTGGCGCAACGGGACTCGATCTTCGACTACGTCTACGAGGACGTCGTCGTGCAGAACTACGACCCGCACCCGGCGATCAAAGCCCCCGTCGCCGTATGACCGCCGCATGACCGAGGTGGGCCTGGTGTGGGCTCAGTCGAGCTCCGGCGTGATCGGGCGCGGTGGTGACATCCCCTGGAACGTGCCGGAAGATCTGTTGCGGTTCAAAGAGGTGACGATGGGTCACCCGGTGATCATGGGCCGGCGGACGTGGGAGTCGTTACCGGCGAGGGTGCGCCCCCTGCCCGGGCGCCGCAACGTCGTGCTATCCCGCGACACCGGCTTCGTCGCCGACGGGGCGCAGGTGGTCGGATCCCTGGAGGCGGCGCTGGCCCAAGCCGAGGGCGATCCGCGGACCTGGGTCATCGGCGGCGAGCAGATCTATTTGCTGGCGCTGCCGCACGCCACCCGGTGCGAGGTCACCGAGGTCGAAATCGATTTGCGCCGCGATGACGACGACGCCCTGGCGCCGACGCTGGACGACGCCTGGGTCGGTGAGACGGGGGAGTGGCAGGCCAGCCGCTCGGGGCTGCGGTATCGCTTCCACAGCTACCGGCGGCCCGCCGCGCACCCGGGCGCGCCCCCGGGCTGACCTGACATACTCGGACGCGGGGGTCGGTCGCACAGGGTCAACCAGGCGTTCGAAGAGAGAAGGGGGAATTGGCAGTGATAACCGAACCCGTGAAGACGTTCTCTCGAAAATTCATGGGCTACGACACCGCCGCGGTTGATGCCCACATCGAGATGCTGACCACCAAGCAGCAGCTGCTGCTTGACGACGTCGAGAGCCTACGGGCCCGGCTGCAGGAATCCGCCGATCAGACGGCCGCGCTGCGCAAAGAGGTGGCCGTGCTCACGGATACCTCGCCCTCGCCCCACGCGGTGCAGCAGCGGATGGCGAAAATGCTGAGCCGCGCGGTCGACGAGGTGGCCGAGATGCAGGCCGAGGCGCGCGCCGAAGCGGATGCGGTGATCGCGGCGGCCGAGGCCGAGGCCGAAGCCGCGGAACGAAAGCGCGACGAGGTGCTGGCCGACATGGCCGCGCAGCAAAAAGCCCTGGAAGCCGAGTACGCGGAGACCAAGGAGCGGCTCGACGCGGAACTGGCCGAGATGCGCGCCGAGACCGAATCGGCGATCAAGAAGGCGCGCCAGGAGGCCGAACGCGAGTGCGAGCAGCTGCTCGGCGACGCGAAGAAGGGCGCCGACCATTACCGGGAGAAGGCGCAGCGCGCGGTGGACGAGGCGACGGCGCGGCGCATCAAGATCCTCGAGCAGCTGATGGGCGTCTACCACGACCTCGACGAGGTGCCGAAGGCCCTCGAGGCGGCCTACGCCGAACAAAACGACTCGGGCGACGAGGCCGTGCTGAAGCCGCTGGACCGCAAGGTCCGCGCGGGCTGAGTCGCGCTGGCGTGGCCTGCCGGGGTTGTCGCACCCAAGAGGTATTCTCTGCGCCGTGCCAACCCGCAGGCTATCGGCCGACCAAGCCCGCCGGATAGCCGTTGCAGCCCAAGGTTTTACCCAGCCCCGGCCCGGCGGTGAGATCACCCGGGCACACCTGAAGCGGCTGATCTCCAGAATCCAAGTGCTGCAACTGGATTCGGTCTCGGTGGCGGTGCGGGCGCATTACGCCCCGGTGTTCAGCCGGCTCGGCCCCTACGACCGCGACGTGCTCGACCGCGCCGCCTGGGGTCCGCGGTCGGCACGGCTGCTGGCCGAATACTGGGTCCACGAGGCCGCGCTGATGGCCGTCGAGGACTGGCCGCTGTTGCGCTGGCGGATGCGCCAGTATTCCCACGGCCGCTGGGGCACCCACATCGTCAAGGCCAACCCGCAACTCGCCGACAAGATCGTCGCCGCCGTCGCCGAGCTCGGACCGAGCACCGCCGGACAGATCGAGGCCCACCTCGAGGCCGGACCGCGTGGGCCCAAAGGAAGCTGGTGGGGCAACCGCAGCGACACCAAATGGGTGGCCGAGGCCCTGTTCTCCGCCGGGGTGCTCACCACCGCCACGCGCGTGGGCTTCGCCCGCCACTACGACCTGGTGGAGCGGGTGTTGCCGGCCCGCGTGCTGGCCCGCGAGGTCGACGACGACGAGGCGATCCGCGAGCTCACGCTGCGGGCCGCCACCGCGCTGGGCGTGGGCACCGAGGCCGATATCCGCGACTACTTCCGGCTGTCGGCCGCCCAGGTCAAGCCGGCGATCGCCGCGCTGGTGGCCACCGGTGACCTCGAGCCCGTCGACGTCGACGGCTGGTCGGCGCCGGCCTATCTGCGGGCGGGCCGCGCGGTGCCCCGCACCGACCGCGGCACCGCGCTGCTGTGTCCGTTCGACCCGCTGATCTTCTTCCGCCCGCGCGTCGAGCGCCTGTTCGAATTCCATTACCGCATCGAGATTTACACGCCGGCCGCCAAGCGGCAGTACGGCTATTACGTGTGGCCGCTGCTCATGGACGGGCGACTGGTGGCGCGCGTCGACCTCAAGGCCGACCGCGCCGCCGGCACACTGCGGGTCCTCGGCGCGTTCGGGGAACCGGATGCGCCCAGGGATCGCGTCGCCGCGGTGCTGGCCGGTGAACTGCAGTCCATGGCGGCCTGGCTGGGCCTGGGCGGGTTCAGTGTCGCCGGGAACGGTGATCTGTCCGGTGAGCTGCGCGCGGCGGCCAAGCGGGCCGGCTGATGGCGGCGTCGACGTCCAGGGAACTCAACGCCACACTGTGGAAGGCGGCCGAGAAGCTGCGCGGCTCCCTGTCGGCCGGCCAGTACAAGGACGTGATCCTGGGGCTGGTGTTCCTGAAGCATGCCTCCGCCT